>NZ_JAIEME010000081.1 GCF_019752415.1 Nitrosomonas sp. | reverse complement strand
CTGATCCTCGGTATGCCCTGCGCTGCTTTGCAACCCACGTCGAAACCAGATCGTCCCCGGTATTCGTTTTGGTAGTGTATAGGATGGTGTTGAAACCAGAAAGTTCAAGCCCTATATGTAGATTATTCTAACAGAATTAACATGCACTTCTTTATAGATAATTCAGTAATTCTTTGGGATGGTCAATTAGATGCCGGGCGCCCCAGGTTTCGGGCGGTTGGTCATTACCCAAATAGCCATAGCGGGCAACGATGGGTTGCATGCCTGCCGCCATGCTGGCCTGGACATCGCGGATATCGTCTCCCAGATAAATGCAGTGGCTAGGTGAGATGGCTATTTTGTTGCTGGCGGTCAGTAGTGGTTCCGGGTGTGGTTTGGTATTGGTGGTTTCATCGCCGCAAATGACGCAGGCAACCCGCTGAGCCAAGCCGAGCAGTTCGATCAATGGGTGCGCGAAACGTGCGGGCTTGTTGGTTACAATGCCCCAAGGCAGATTGCGTTTTTCCAAATGATCCAGCAATTCATCAACGCCCGGAAACAGGCAGGTGTCGTGGCATAGGCGCTGTGTATAGAAATCAAGAAATTCATCGCGCATGGATTCATAGTCATTGTCACCCGGTTTGATATTGAAGCCGAGCCCCAGCAATCCCCGTGAACCGGCTGATGCCTGGCTGCGGATCTGTTCAATGGGCAATGCAGGCATGTCACGTGCAATGCGTTGCCGATTAAGGGCATGGCCGAGATCGGGGGCGGTGTCAGCCAGCGTGCCATCAAAATCGAAAAGGACTGCTTTAATCATTAGTCAGAAATTAAGTGGTGAAAATTACGTTGTGCTGGGGAATTTACGGAAGCATTGAATAACTCATCTTTGTCATTCCGAGCATAGCGAGGAATCTTTGCGAATCAGAAGCATAGATTTCTCGCTATGCTCGAAATGACAATTATTCACAAGCTCCTTAAATTAGCTGCGATAAGCCATGATGTAGTTAACGTCGGTATCATCTTCCAGTGCGTAGACTTTGGTGATTGGGTTGTACGTCATGCCGATCAATTTTTCATCCGTCAACCCTGCAT
This sequence comes from Nitrosomonas sp., assembly GCF_019752415.1. GTDB lineage: Bacteria > Pseudomonadota > Gammaproteobacteria > Burkholderiales > Nitrosomonadaceae > Nitrosomonas. Next base: position 33,432 of record NZ_JAIEME010000081.1, on the reverse strand, counting down.
TTCGTGCCATGCGCGCAAGTTCGGAAGGTTTGATAAATTTGGAGTATTCGTGCGTGCCGCGCGGCAGCAGCTTTAATACGTATTCAGCACCAATGATGGCAAACAGATAGGCTTTCGGATTGCGGTTGATGGTTGAGAAAAAAACCCATCCTTTGGGCTTGGCTAGCTGAGTGCATGAGCGAATAACGCTCATTGGATCAGGTACATGCTCGAGCATTTCCATGCAGGTGACTACATCATAGTGTTGCGGTTGTTCTTTTGCCAGGGATTCGACTGTAATCTTGCGATAATCAACTTGGTGGTTACTTTCCAGCAAGTGTAGCTTGGCAACCTTGAGCGCTTTGTCGCTGAGATCAATACCGGTTACATGAGCGCCTTTGGATACCATGCCTTCGGATAAAATACCGCCGCCGCATCCGACATCCAATACAGTTTTTCCTTCCAATCCTCCAACCAATTCATCAATATAATTAAGGCGTAATGGATTGATTTCATGCAGCGGTTTGAACTCACTGTTTGGATCCCACCAGCGGTGCGCAAGTTGGCTGAATTTTTCAAGTTCCAGCGGATCAGCGTTAATGCCGTCATTTTCCATTTGTGTTCCTTTATTCGGATTATCTTGATGTTGTGGCAATTCGTTCTTGCCAGTAAGCGGTACGATATTGCAGTTCAAACGGGTTCAGTGTAGTCAATTCTTTATCGTCTAGTAACATTCTACCATTTACCCATACATGACTCACTTGCTCGCGGCTTGCTGTGTATACCAAATGTGAAGCCGGATCATAGCAGGGCGTGAGATTCAGGTCGGAAAAATTGATTGCTGTGATATCAGCCGCTTTTCCAACGGCTAATGAACCGGTTATTTCCCCTAGCCCCAAAGCATTGGCGCCATTCAAGGTGGCCATTCTGAGTGCTTGATGGGCAGGTAAGACATCGGCTTGACCACTGGTTGCTTTTGCTAGCAATGCGGCCTGACGCATCTCCTCAAACATATCCAAGCGATTGTTACTGGCTGCGCCATCTGTACCGAGGCCAACATTCACGCCCTGATTTAACAGTGCAGAAATCGGTGCAAAACCACTGGCAAGTTTCATGTTGGATGACGGGCAGTGCACAACACTACAGCCATATTGATGTACGAGTTTAATTTCATAGTCAGTCAGATGCACCATGTGCACCGCAATCAAGCTTGGACTGAGCAATCCTAATTGATGCAAACGTTCAATCGGTCGTACACCGTTTGATTCTAGATTGATGCGGATTTCATCCTGACTCTCGTGTAGATGGGTGTGGATGGGTGTATTGAGCTGCTCTGCATAAGTCAGGATGCTGCTAAAAGTTTTATCGCTGACAGTATATGGCGCATGCGGGGCAAAACAGAAGGAAAGCAGCGGGTGTTGGTGATATTGATCACGTAATTTTAGTCCCTTAGCCAGATAATCATCAGCATCACTGGCATAGGCAGTTGGAAAATCAATCACAATCATGCCGATCGCAGCACGCATTCCTGCATGAATTGCGGCCTCAGCACAGGATTCCGGGAAAAAATACATGTCATTAAAGCAGGTAATACCGCCTTTGATCATTTCCGCGCAAGCAAGCTGAGTGCCATCCAGCACAAATTGGGAATCAACATGTTGATTCTCGATCGGCCAGATGTGTTTGTTGAGCCATTCCATCAGGGGTAAATCATCGGAAAATCCACGCATCAGTGTCATGGCCGCGTGGGTATGCAAATTGATGAGGCCTGGGATCAGTGCATGATCGTTCAGTGTTATGGTTTGCTGGGGTTTGTAACGCAGTCTGGCTTCGGATATCGGCAGAATAGCTTTGATAATTCCTTTGTCTACTGCAATTGCGTGTTGATTCAGTGTGATTTCAGCCGGCTCAATGGGAATAATCCATTTCGCTTCTATTACGATGTCGATTTCTAGCAGATCATTCATGCATTATGCAATGTGTAGAAAGAAAAAAGCCCTGCACATTACGGCAGGGCTTTTTTTAGAAAAAACAACGATACCGCTTATTTTGTACCTGCTACTTCGATTTCAACGCGACGGTCAGGTGCAAGACAATCAATCAATGCTTTGGTTTTTTTCTCTCCAACACAGCTGTTACCCGTTACTGGATTTGCTTCACCTTTGCCATCTACAAAGACGCGGCTGGGTTCTATACCTCTCGACACCAAATGGGCTTTAACTGATTCGGCGCGGCGTACGGAGAGATTTTTGTTGTAATCATCGGATCCAATGCGATCTGCATAACCGACAGCAATGATGAGGTCATACTTAATACCTTGAATGGCACTGACAAACTCATTCAATGCTTGGATACCATTTGGTTTCAATGTTGCACGGTCGAAGTCAAATAACGCATCTGCAGAGAATGTAATCTTTTCAGGAGCTGTTTTGGCTGCCGCAGCTGGTACCTCAGCTGGTGCCGAAGCAACTTCGGCTTTTTTAGCTAGATCTGGATCGCATTCTGGAATAGCCATAGCGGGTGTCCAATACCCAGTATGCCAACATAAACCGGTTGTGTTTCTGGCAACTACGCCACGATCGTCAACACCATAAGCTTCCGGCTTTTTTACAGATCGATCTTGATCTATTCCTTGTGCTAAGACAGCACCAGAAAACATTGCTGGTATAAGAACCATTCCAATAAGAGTATTTTTGGCTGATATTTTTTTCATGATGTTGTCCTTTTAATGAAAACTATGTTTCTAAGAGTTCTGGTGGTAATGCAAAAACTGCTTTACCAATACAATGGAAAGTCTTTGCTATTCTACTACTTCAAGCTTGTAAGTGTTCAATTATCAGTTTGTTTGCTAATTATCTCAAATTAATCTGTTGCTTATTTGCAACAAATACTTGTTGTTATTTTGAACGGAATGGAATTAATGAATTAGAGTCGTTGATGCACGGTCAAGAATTAGCTTTCTTTAGAGAAATAGCCGTATAGTGGTTAATAATGATTGCTTGTATTTTGTCTTATTGTCGCAATAGAGTTAAAGCCGGTGAATTATTGATCTATCAGACGTATACTGCCCCTTTGTTTGAAATGTGAAATTTCAAACATTAGTTTTACTTGCAAAGAAAATTCATCATATCACTATTTAACTGCGGGAATTCTTAGGTATGACAAATGAAATGGCAACTTTAACATTGTCAGCACAGAATTTGTGTCGTAACTATGGTCACCACACAGCGGTACAAAATGTGAGTGTCGAATTAAGGCGCGGGGAAGTATTAGGATTACTTGGGCCGAATGGCGCGGGTAAAACCACAACGATGCGTATGCTGACGGGTAATCTTGCACCGAGTGCCGGCAGTATAGAGATTTGCGGCATCGATTTGCTGGATAAACCGCGAGAAGCCAAACTGCATTTAGGTTTTCTACCTGAGATTCCACCGCTTTATCATGACATGACGGTCGATGAGTATCTGTTGCTGGCCGCCCGACTGCATCGTATCAACAAGCATACGTTACAATCTGTGTTGGATAATGTGAAACAGCGTTGTGGTCTGGAAGTTCAAGGCAGGCATGTGATTGGCACATTGTCGAAGGGATTTCAGCAACGCGTGGGTATTGCGCAGGCTATTATTCACAGCCCGGACGTCATTATTCTTGATGAACCAACGGTAGGCCTTGATCCCAATCAGATGCGTGAAATTCGCTCGTTGATCCGGGATTTGGGTGTATCCAGTAGTGTCATCTTATCAACGCATATATTATCTGAAGTAGAGAGCGTATGTGACCGGGTGCAGATAATGCATAAAGGTCGCGTAGTATTTGATCAAACTATGGCCGAATTGCAGCAGCAGGGCACCAGTCTGGAAGCGGTATTTACGCAACTCACACAGTGATGAGCAAACAGGAATCTTCAAAATGATTGTTACCATTATCCGTAAGGAATTGAGTATGTTGTTTATCTCTCCTTTGGCCTGGATATTGCTGGCTTTGATACAACTCATACTCACCTGGGTTTTTCTGGTTCGATTGGATGCATTTCTGGAGATACAGTCTCAATTGATGCAAATTGCTAATCCCCCGGGAATTACGGAAATCATTATTTCCCCCGTGTTTGCAATGGCAGCCATTATTTTATTGATGGTTACGCCATTATTGTCCATGCGTTTGCTGGCTGAAGAGCGCCGTAATCACACGCTGACATTATTGATTTCAGCGCCGGTTTCCATGGCGGATATTGTGATCGGTAAATTTCTGGGCCTAATGGTTTTCTTTTTGGCTGTAATTGCCCTGATAGTTGCATTATCTATTTCATTACGTCTTGGCGGTGCGCTGGATTTTGGCTTGATACTCAGCAATACGCTAGGCTTATTTCTGGTGACTGCATGTTTTTCTGCATTGGGTCTTTATATTTCCAGCTTGACGGCACAGCCGATAATTGCCGCGATTGGCACCTTGGGTGCGTTGTTAGGGTTGTGGATGTTCAATCTGGCTGCAAGTGAAACAGATGGATGGTTACAATATTTTTCTTTACTGAAGCATTTTGAACAGTTTAATCAGGGTTTAATTGATACCTTGAGTATCGCTTATTTTATTTTATTTATCGTTACCTTTCTGGTGTTAACGATTCGCCGCCTGGATGGAGAGCGATTGCATGGGTAAGCTTAAAAGTTACGTAAATGATTACGCTGAATAAAAAATTGCGCTGGCATTACCTGATACAAAATGGCGTATTTGTCATTTTGCTACTGTTGCTTGTTATTTTGCTGGGCTATCTTGCAGCACAAACCCGGTTGCAATGGGATGTTAGTCAGAATGGCCGTAATAGCCTGAGTGAGGCGAGTGTTGAGATACTGCAAAAATTGCAAGGGCCGGTTCAAGTGACAGCTTATGCCACTGAACAACATGCGCAATTGGGAGATATTCGCAAGATTATTGCCGACTTTGTTGCACTTTATCAGCGTGTAAAGCCGGATCTTTCACTGACATTTATTGATCCGGTGGCGCAACCTATATTGACGCAGGAAGCGGATGTTCAGGTGAATGGTGAGATGGTAATCAAATTTAATCAGAGAATTGAGCATCTCACAGCCATCAATGAACAGGCATTTTCCAACGCATTGATGCGATTGGCGCGTGCTGAAGACAAGCTAATCGTGGCATTGAGCGGTCATGGGGAACGCAGGCTTGATGGGAATGCCAACTACGATTTAGGGGAATTTGGCAGGCACTTGCGCACAAATGGCTTTAATAGTCAGTCATTGAATCTTGCCATTGAGCAGGATGTTCCCGTGAATGCAAGCATGTTGATGATTGCTTCCCCACAGACCGACTTATTGCCGGGAGAAGTAGATAAGATACTGAATTATGTCGATCGCGGCGGTAACCTATTATGGTTGGTTGATCAGGAATCGTTACGCGGACTGCTAGCCTTGGCAGAGAAGTTACGCTTAACACTCACTCCGGGTGTCGTCGTTGATCCTCAGGCAGAGCAGCTTAAAGCGCCGGTTACATTTGCTTTGGGTGCTATTTATGGGCAGCACGTCATCACCGGTAATTTTGATTACATTACGGTATTTCCGTTTTCGCGCCAGATAACGATTGATGAAAGTGAAGAATGGAGTAGTGTGTCACTGGTTGAAGCGGCACCAGAAGGCTGGGTGGAAACCGGTGACCTGAATAGCGAGATTGTTTTTGATCAAGCTGATGATGTGGCCGGTCCAATCAGTATTGCAGTGGCTTTGACACGCAGTATTCAGGATCGTGAGCAGCGCATTGTTGTGGTTGGCAGCGGACATTTTCTTGCCAATACTTATCTGGGGAACGGCAGTAATTTAGATTTTGGTATTAATCTGATTAATTGGCTTACCGGCGACGAAGCACTGATTGTGATTCAACCGCGCGCAACGCTGGATAGCAATCTAATCCTAAGTGAATCAGAACTGACTTTGATTGCAGTTGTTTTTCTTGTTTTATTGCCGGTACTGTTTTTGGTGAGTGGAACGGTGATTTGGTGGCATCGCAAAAGAAGAATATAAAAAATGACTCATCACGCGCGACTTAATCTGGTCATGTTTATTACAATTGCCGGCTTGGCGGTGTTTCTGTATTTCAGGCCGCAATCTTCGGATATTCATAAATACCCACTTTCAACCAGTTCGATTGAAGCGGTGCAGAACTTACGTATCGTGAGGCAGCAACAAGAGATTGCACTGAAGCAATTGGATAATCACTGGTATCTGGTAAAGCCGGTACAAGCTCGTGCTGACGAGAGAAAGATCGCGGAAATTCTAGAAATTCTGACGGTGTATAGCAATCAACGTTTGCCTCTGGAAGATCTAGAGCGTTTTGGCCTGGATCAACCCAATGTGCGGTTGTATCTGAATGACGAGTATTTTGGTTTTGGCGGATTTGCACCCACAACCAATCAACAATATGTGGCGACAAGTGATCAGGTGTATTTGATTTCTCCGCGCTATGTGCTTGCCTTGCCATCAAATGTCAGCGACTTGATCAATCCACAGTTACTGGCATCCAATGAAATTCCGGTTAAATTTGAGCTGAATCATTTGACGGTAGAATTTCAGAATGAAAATTGGCGTATCACCGTGCAGCATTCTGATGAAGCGCTTGACGAAGGGACAATAAAACATTGGATCCAGTTATGGCAAACGGCGCAGGCCAGAGAACTGATATTGGAGCAAGCGTTAGGTCCTGATTTTGTTGTTAATGACTCTATTAAAATCGCATTGCAAAATGGACAGGAGATCAATCTGAGAATCTTGCAAAATGAATTTTCGGTATTGTTGTTACGTGTTAATGATGGATTCGGTTATCAGTTTCCGATTGATGCAGGTCAGCAATTACTCGATCCGTACCGGATAAAATCAAATCAAATATTGCCTGAGAACTGATGCCGGAATTACCAGAAGTCGAAACCACACGGCGCGGTATCGCGCCGCATTTGCTGGGACGATCCATTGCAAATGTGATTATCCGTAATCCTAGCCTACGTTGGCCGATACCGGGCAATTTACCTGAGTTATTGGCGGGTTTAACGATTCAGGCAGTGACACGGCGGGCTAAATATCTTTTGCTAGATTGTGGTGTCGGAACGTTGATTCTTCATCTGGGCATGTCAGGGAGTTTGCGCATACTACCGTATAGATTGATGCAATCGATAGAGCTACCCCAGAAACACGATCATTTTGATTTGATCTTAAGTGATCAAACCGTTCTGAGATTGCGAGACCCGCGTCGTTTTGGTGCAGTGTTATGGCATACGGGAGATATTCTGCAGCATCCGCTTCTGATGAATCTTGGTCCCGAGCCCTTAACAGCAGATTTCAATGCGCAGCAATTATTTGAGAAAACTAGAGAATGCCGCGCCAGTATTAAACAAATGCTGATGAATAGCCATGTGGTCGTTGGTATTGGTAATATTTATGCGAATGAAGCTTTGTTTCTAGCGGGGATCAATCCCAAAATAGCCGCTGGCAGAATTGGTATGGCACGTTATGAAAAGCTGGTTCAAGCGGTTAAACAAATTTTGCAGCTGGCAATTGAAGCCGGCGGCAGCAGTTTGCGTGATTTTGTTAACAGTGACGGGAATCCTGGGTATTTTCAGCAGCAGTATTGGGTTTATGGGCGTGGCGGGGAACGCTGTAAAATATGTGATCATGAGATTAAGCAAATCAGACAAAGTCAACGCTCCAGCTTTTATTGTCCGCGTTGTCAGCATTGATTGACGCTCACATAGGCTTGTGGATTAATTTTTGAAGTCAGACTGACTGGTTGGTAATTTTAAAGTTATTTTCTATGCAGTTGATTCGATAACATAATGATGGGGTTAATATGAATATTACATTCATTGGCGGCGGCAATATGGCTTTTGCACTAATCAGTGGGTTGTTGCAGCAGAGTTACGCTGCAGGGCAGCTTCATGTAGTGGAAATAAATGCAGAAAACCGTGAGAAAATAAAACATACATTGGGTATCCCAGCCATCGCTGATCTTGCCGATGGTGTCAAGGGCAGTGATGTAATTTTATTGACCGTAAAACCACAGCAATTATTCGAACTGACCCAGAAACTTGCGCCATTATTGAATAATCAACTGATCATATCGATCGCGGCGGGTATTCGTGCGACTGATATCATACGCTGGTTGGGCGGTTATGCGCGGGTGGTGCGCGCAATGCCTAATACACCTTCTTTGGTACGAAGCGGTGTTGCCGGTCTTTATGCTGCGCCAGGCGTGGGTGAGTTAGATAAAAAGAATGCTGAATCGATTCTTGCTGCGGTAGGTACGACACTTTGGGTGAATGATGAAGAAATGCTGCATGCTGTGACTGCTATTTCCGGTAGCGGCCCTGCTTATGTGTTTTATTTTATTGAATCCATGCAGCAAGCAGGGATAGAATTGGGCTTAACACCGACTCAAGCCAGACAACTCAGTTTACAGACATTTGCTGGCGCCAGTAAACTGGCTAGCTTGAGTGATGAAGATGTAGCTGTATTGCGTGCTCGAGTGACATCAAAAGGTGGTACAACCGAACAAGCAATACAGACTATGGAAAAAAATGCTATTCAGTGTAAGATCATAACGGCCGTTCATGCTGCGAACAGGCGTTCACGAGAATTGAGTGATGAGTTCAGCAGAATTTAAATCTTGATAGGGTCAGTTAGTGATTTCTCATTTATTAATTACAGTTTTTCCGGAAAACTCTTATGTCCAATCAGATCTTAATTTTTCTTCTTGATACTATCCTGGGGTTACTTTCCTTGGCGTTGCTCCTGCGGTTTTATTTTCAATTATTACGCGTCCCCTACTACAACGCAATATCCCAGTTTCTTATCGCTGCGACTGATTTTATCGTGCGGCCTGCACGCCGTGTTATTCCTGGCTGGGCTGGCATAGATTTATCCACGTTGATCCTCGCCTGGTTAATGGAATGTATGATCATTACCAGTGTTTATATGGTGCAGGGATTCGATTTTGCAGCAAATATCGTCGCTGCATCCGGGGTAATGGGGTTGTTGGGTATCGTTGAGATTGTTAAAGTGACACTCTATATTGTGTTGATAATGATTATTATGCAGGCTGTTTTGTCCTGGGTTAATCCACATAGTCCGTTAGCGCCGATACTGGATAGTTTTACCCGTCCATTCCTAGCCGTTTTTCGTAAGCGTATTTCGCCGATTGCGAATGTTGATTTGTCCCCGTTGTTTGTGTTGATCTTAATTCAAGTGCTGCTGATGCTAGTGGCTGGCGTACATAAGGAAATCATTACCCTTCTCCTTTAGGGTATCAAGGCGATCATGAACTGGTATCGGTATGATGATGCGGATAATCTTGTATTAACATTGCATATTCAGACGGGTGAAAAAAATACCGAAGCGGCAGGATTACATGGAGATGCGCTGAGGATAAAGCTTGCGGCTGCGCCGGTGAAAGGTAAAGCAAATACCGCGCTACTAAAATTCCTTGCCAAGCATTTTGATGTGCCTCTTAACCAAGTGATATTGAGGCAAGGTGATAAATCACGACATAAAGTGATAATAATTCAGCAGCCTGGTTGTAGCCCGGATGTATTATATAGTGAGTTGCAAAATTGATTATCAATGTACTTCTTATTAAAGAAATGTGATGGAATTAATTCTGTGGCGTCATGCTGAGGCTGAAGATGGTTTCCCTGATGCAGCCCGTCAGCTGACTGCGAAAGGACTAGACCAGGCAAAACGTATGTCTGATTGGCTGAGATTGAAATTGCCGGAAAATACGCTGGTGATAGCCAGTCCAGCGCGGCGTACTCAACAAACCGCTATGGCACTGAGATCTGATTTTTTAACTAACAATGAAATAGGTCCTGGCGCTAGTGTAAAGAGTATTCTTGCAACGGCTAACCGGCCCAATTTACAAGGTGCTGTTGTCATAGTCGGCCATCAACCTACATTAGGAGAGGTTGTCAGTTATCTGATTCCGGATATCCCTCCTGGGTTGCGTGTTAAGAAGGGCTCCGTGTGGTGGATTCGGTATCAGGAAAATGACAATATTATTGAACCAGCACTTCATCTCGTGATCTATCCTGAAATGTTATGAGTTTTGATTGGATTTACTTTTTGATTACAATCAGGCGCCATGTCTCGATTAATTTTGTTTAATAAACCCTATGGTGTGATTTGCCAATTTACACCGGAAAGCGGTCATCAATCATTAAAAGACTTTATTCCATTAACTGGCTTTTATCCGGCGGGCAGACTGGACGCTGATAGCGAGGGCTTGGTTCTATTAACAGATGATGGAAAATTGCAAAATAGAATCAGCAATCCAGAGTTTAAACTCCCTAAAACATATTGGGTGCAAGTTGAAGGTAAACCTGACGAGATTGCATTAAATAAGTTGCGCCAAGGTGTGGTTCTAAATGATTTCAAAACACGGCCTGCACAAGCATTTTTGATGGATGAGCCCAGCCATCTTTGGCAGCGGACACCGCCAGTTCGTTACCGCAAGTATATCGCAACTGCTTGGATTTCTTTGGTTCTCAGTGAGGGGAAGAATCGTCAAGTAAGGCGGATGACAGCAGCGGTTTTATTTCCTACTTTGCGATTGATTCGTTATGCAATCGGTAAATACACCCTGCAGGGGTTTGCTCCCGGAGAGTGGCGCATGCTGAATTACTCCGCTCTGGAGAGATGAAAGATTATTAACTCTTTTCAGAGTACTGTATGGAAATGAAATTTTGCTTCACTAAAACTATTTATTATAAATAGACTATTGATACAGATTAATATTTTTTTCCATAAAGTGTTAATATAATTTTTGTGTAAAGAAGTGGTAAAGAATAAATACTTCATGTACAGTGAATGAAAGAACGGCGTGAGTAATTTATTACTCTATAAGTTGAGTGAAGTGCAATGGTTTAGAGGGTGTTTGTTTTTATTTATAAGGCCTGCGCCTAGGTAGGCCATTAAAAGGATGGTATCTCTATGATTTCTGATTTTCTTACTTTAATCTCTGGTGTGATTGATATGCCGTGGTGGGGGTATGTCGTCGTTACCTTGGTTTTTACGCATATTACAATTGCGGGTATTACAATTTATCTTCACCGCCATTCAGCGCATAGAGCGTTGGAGTTGCACGCGATACCGAGTCATTTCTTCCGCTTCTGGTTGTGGTTAACTACCGGAATGGTTACGAAAGAGTGGACGGCAGTGCATCGTAAGCACCATGCAAAATGTGAAACCAAGGATGATCCACATAGTCCTGTTGTTGTCGGTATCAAGAAAGTGTTAAGCGAAGGCTCGGAGCTCTATCGAGCAGAAGCGAAGAATCAGGAAACCCTGGAAAGATATGGGTACGGTACACCCGATGATTGGATAGAACGTAACATTTATACTAGGCATAGTGCAAAAGGTGTTGCATTAATGTTGATTATTAATGTAATCCTGTTTGGCCCGATTGGCATTACGGTGTGGGCGGTTCAAATGCTGTGGGCTCCTATTTTTGCTGCAGGTATTATCAACGGTGTTGGGCATTATTGGGGGTACCGGAATTTTCAGGCGGAAGATGCCAGCAGGAATATCGTTCCGTGGGGTATTTTAATTGGTGGTGAAGAATTACATAATAATCACCATGCTTATGCAACATCGGCAAGACTATCCAATAAATGGTATGAGTTTGATATTGGTTGGATGTATATTCGTATTTTGGAGATGATGGGGCTTGCAAAGGTCAAGAAGGTTGCGCCTAAATTGCGTTTTAATAAGGAAAAAACCCAATGCGATTCAGATACATTGCAAGCAGTTATTTCTCATCGTTATGAGGTTCTTGCCAAATACACGAAATCATTGAAAGAAACTTTTGCAAAAGAAATGATTCACTTGAAAGAAGCAACAGCACATTATGGTGTGGATAATTCTACTCTGAAGCGTTGGATCCTGGCTGATTCAAAAACTTTGCAAGAGCATGAGCGCGAGAAATTAAGCCAAGTTCTCAGTAATGCTAAAACACTTGATAAAGTGTATACCATGCGTGAGGAATTAGCTGAGATCTGGCAACGTTCTACTGCCTCAACTGAAGAATTGGTCAAGCAGTTGGAAGACTGGTGTCGGCGTGCAGAGGAAAGCGGTATCGAAGTGCTGCAAGCTTTCTCTCAGAGATTACGCTGCTATGCATAATAATTATGACGGACCTGAGAAAGTTTAACCAATAAAAAACCCGCTTCGGCGGGTTTTTTATTGGTATTACAGCTGATTCCAAATTTATTTAAGCTTTGTTTCTTTATATTTAACGTGCTTTCGTGCGACGGGATCAAACTTCATTAATTCCAATTTCTCTGGTTTTGCACGTTTATTTTTTGTGGTTGTATAGAAATGACCTGTTCCAGCTGAGGACTCAAGTTTTATTTTTTCACGCATTGTAATGACTCCTTAACTTACGTCGATTAGTTTCTTAAACGCTTTTGCCTTCTGAGCGCATTTTGGCGATCACTGAATCTATGCCATTTTTATCGATTGTGCGTAATGCAGCATTAGATAATCGTAAGTTAATCCAGCGATTCTCGCTTTCAACCCAGAATTTTCGGCGTTGCAGATTAGGCAAGAAACGTCTCTTGGTTTTATTATTCGCGTGAGAAACATTGTTGCCAGACATCGGCTTCTTGCCGGTTACTTCACATACTCGTGCCATAATAGCGCATTCCAAGAATTCTTAAAAAGAGAGATTATACCCTGATTTAAGGTATTTACTCAAATGTAACTGCTTAAATATTCATGAATGATGTGAGTGTTTATGAAAAGTAGATATAAATTTACAATATTTTCTAAATCCAATAACTTATTCTCGAGATTATTGTTCAAATTAAATCTTGCTCGGCAAATGATAGGGTAGTGCCGTTACCTACAATAAAGTGATCCAATACTTTAACATCAATCATAGCCAATGCTTGTTTCAGGGATTGGGTAAGTACTTTGTCTGCATGACTAGGTTCGGCCACGCCAGAAGGGTGATTGTGTGCAAAAATGATGGCTGCTGCATTGTGATATAGCGCACGCTTGATGACTTCCCGCGGATAAACACTGGCTTGTGTCAATGTGCCGCTAAATAACTCCTCGGTAGCAATGGTATGATTTTTTGCATCAAGAAAAATACCGAGAAAAACTTCGTGTTGTTTATTTGCCAGACTCAAGCGTAGAAAATCTCGAACCAACTGTGGTGAATTCATCGCATTTCCGCTCTTTAGCTCCTCATTTAGCGTACGGCGCGCCATTTCTAACACGGCTTGTAGTTGTGTATATTTTGCAATTCCCATACCGGGTAATTGGCAGAAACTAGTTTGATTGGCGGAAAATATATTGGTTAGGCTGCCGAAATGTAAAAGTAATTCTCTTGCGAGATCTACGGCGCTTTTCCCGGTTATACCGGTACGTAGAAATATGGCCAGCAGTTCCGTATCGGAAAGGGCAGCGACGCCCTTCTGCAATAGCTTTTCTCGTGGTCGCTCAGATATAGGCCAATTTGGAATTGCCATAAAATATAGTTGATAGCTAAGTCATGTAAAATAAGATAGCTTGCAAGTACGTCACCATCAGTTGTTGAGATAACCAGCATTGCTATTTTATTTTACTGATAGCGGCATGTAACGAGGCCATATTGAGTAGAATGAGCGAGCAGGTGCTGTTTTTATTAATGACTAACTTTATGAATACCAACTTAATGCGGACAGTTTATACAGAGAAATCTCCTAATATGACAACAAGTTTAACTTCTCTATCTAAGAAACGCCTGTTACTTGGCATAACAGGTGGTGTGGCTGCTTACAAAGCAGCGGAATTGGCGCATCTGCTAACACGAAGGGGTATTGAGGTGCAGGTGGTAATGACACAGTCTGCTGGTCATTTTGTTGGACCAGTCACTTTCCAGTCATTGACAGGTAATCCGGTTTATACCGATTTATGGGTGACCAATGCTGTAAATAATATGGCACATATCAACCTATCCCGTAATGTCGATATGATTTTGGTGGCACCTGCCAGTGCTGATTTTATTGCAAGACTTGCCGGTGGTATGGCGGATGATTTATTGGCGACATTATGTTTGGCGCGAGATTGTCCGCTCATAATAGCACCTGCTATGAATCGGCAAATGTGGGAGAATCCCGCGACACAACGTAATTTGTCTTTGTTGCAACGTGACGGTGTCAGAATAATCGGTCCGGCGAATGGTGAACAGGCTTGTGGTGAAATAGGCATGGGGCGAATGCTGGAAGCTAGCGAGCTGGCAGAAATGGTGCTGGTTGCGTTTCAAACAGGTGGCTTATTACAAGGCAAAAAAGTTCTGGTGACAGCCGGGCCGACGTTTGAAGCGATTGATACCGTGCGGGGTATCACCAACAAAAGTTCCGGAAAAATGGGGTATGCTGTTGCCCGGGCTGCAGTAGAAGAGGGTGCAACGGTTACCCTTGTTTCTGGCCCCACATGTTTGGCGCCACCAGTAGTAGATAAACTCATTCAAGTGGTGAGTGCAGAGGATATGTTACATGCCGTGCAGGCAGAAATATCGCAGACCGATATTTTTATCAGTGTTGCCGCTGTCTCTGACTACCGTATGGCAAGAGTCAGTCAGCAGAAGATAAAAAAGTCTAATAAAAATCTATCAATAGAACTGATTCCCAATCCAGATATTCTGATGACGGTTTCCAGTTTACCCGAACCACCTTTCTGCGTTGGTTTTGCAGCAGAAACAGAAGATCTTGAGAAAAATGCAGAAAGGAAGCGGCGCAAAAAAAACTTGCCCTTATTGGTTGCCAATTTAGCTCAAGATGCCATCGGTTCTGACGAGAGTGAATTGATTTTGCTGGATGATGCCGGTAAGCATGTACTTCCGAAAGCATCAAAAATGGAACAGGCGCAGCATTTGATAAAACATATCAATTCACTTTACCAGCAATAAATGAAAAATACTAATATTGAAGCGTATGAAAAAAATTGATATTAAAATTCTTGATGAACGTTTAAATGAACAGCTTCCTATCTATGCCACACCGGGTTCAGCCGGTCTGGATTTGCGCGCTTGTATTGAGCAACCTGTCACGATCAAACCGGGAGAAACCAGCCTGA
Source organism: Nitrosomonas sp. (assembly GCF_019752415.1). Lineage (GTDB taxonomy): Bacteria > Pseudomonadota > Gammaproteobacteria > Burkholderiales > Nitrosomonadaceae > Nitrosomonas. Next base: position 18,343 of record NZ_JAIEME010000081.1, on the reverse strand, counting down.
TTCCAACAGGAATCGCATTGCATCTAGCTGATACGGGGTTGGCTGCATTGGTATTGCCACGTTCTGGATTAGGTCATAAACATGGGATTGTATTGGGAAATCTGGTGGGTTTGATTGATTCGGATTATCAGGGACAGATTTTTGTATCCTGCTGGAATCGTGGACAGACTTCATTTCATCTCAACCCGTTGGAACGTATCGCACAGCTTGTCGTGGTTCCCGTTGTGCAGGTTGAATTCAACAAAGTGGATAGTTTTGACCAGAGCCATCGGGGTGAAGATGGTTTTGGCAGTACAGGTAAGCATTGACGCGCGTTTGCCAGAGATTGTTATTGCTTTGCTGGGGATAGTTTCTGTGGATGCAAACTCCTCGGGAGTAAAGTGGCTACCCCATTGGAAATGGAAGCTATGCCACAGGTACTCAAGTTGTTGTGCTAGAGAAATCACCTGCAGCCAATTGATAAGCTAGTGCAGGCGAGGGAGCATCCCTTTTAATCCACGCATCATCTTGGACATTCCGCCTTTACTCATCATTTTCATCATTTTTTTTGCCTGCTCGAATTGTGCCAGTAAACGGTTCACTTCTTGTACAGAAACACCTGCTCCTGCGGCGATTCGTCGTTTACGTGAAGCTTTCAGTATTTCAGGTTTATTACGCTCTTGTTTTGTCATGGAATTAATAATGCCTTCCGTCCGGCTGATTATTTTGTCGTCCACTTTTACATTTTGTGCGGCCTGACTTAATTGCGCAGGCAATTTGTCCATCAGAGCGCTCATCCCGCCCATATTGCGCATTTGTTGAAATTGTGCCTTGAAATCGTCTAAGTCAAATGCCTTACCCGATTTCATTTTCTTCATCAACTTCTCAGCTTCTTGCTGATCAGCGTTACGGTGTGCTTCTTCAATCAATCCAAGCACATCTCCCATGCCCAGAATGCGCGATGCCATCCGATCAGGATAAAACGCTTCCAATCCGGTTAATTTTTCCGCAACGCCGGTAAATTTGATGGGTTTTCCGGTAATGTGTTTGACCGATAGCGCTGCACCACCCCGCGCATCACCGTCCAATTTAGTGAGTATGACGCCGGTTAAGGGAAGTGCATCGGAAAATGCTTTGGCTGTATTAACCGCATCTTGTCCTTGCATCGCATCGACAACAAACAAAGTTTCAATCGGTTTTAACAATGCTTCAAGTTCACTGATCTCCTGCATCATGGCTTCATCAATACCTAATCGGCCAGCAGTATCCACGATCATTACATCATGATGATGCCTGCGTGCGTAATCCAATGCAGCGGCACCAATTTCACCAGGTTTTTGTCCATCCTTAACGGGGAAAAAATCAGCACCGGTTTGGCTAGCCAAAATTTCCAGTTGATGAATAGCAGCCGGGCGGTAGATATCACAGGAAACCAATAACACTTTCTTTTTCTTCTGGTCTATTAGCCACTTGGCCAGCTTGCCACTGCTGGTAGTTTTGCCGGCACCTTGCAATCCCGCCATAAGAATAACGGCGGGCGGTACTGTGGAGAGATTTAGATCAACTTTCTCTCCACCCATAATCGCAATTAACTCCTGATGAACCACTTCAACGAGCGCTTGTCCAGGCGTGAGGCTGCTCATGACTTCATGGCCTACAGCTTTTTCTTTAACGCGCGCGATGAAATCTTTGACAACTGGTAAAGCCACATCAGCCTCCAGTAATGCCATGCGTACCTCGCGCAAGGCATCTTGTATATTGCTTTCAGTAAGTCTTGCTTCGCCGCGTAATGTTTTAATGACACCGGTCAGGCGGCTGGTCAGATTGTCAAACATACTTAAACCTCACAAAAAAACGATGGTTATAGAACAAAGTGATTATTCAAATTTAAATAAAAAATCCAGATTGGCTCTTTGAATTTGTTAAAGCGACATGTAGACTAAACAATTATTCCGGCCTATTAATATTTGTACTATCAATGACCAGCATTTTAACTTATCTCGCAGCCTTTTTGCTTTATATACTGATCGGTTGGTTTTTTTGGCGAAATACTTGGTATCAAGCATCATCAAAAGCTAGTGATCGTGTGCTGGTAACGATTACGTGGGCACATTATGCTATGCTTGCTCCTTTGTTATTGCATGCCATAACGTTGTATCAATCGATGTTTGTTGGTGCAGGCCTCAGTTTTGGTTTGAGTAATGCGATTTCAACCATTGTCTGGCTAACTGCATTCATTTACTGGTCCTCGGGGTTTTTTAACCGGTTACAGGGATTGCAAACCTTGGTTGCACCCGTTGCAGCAGCAGCGGCCATTGCAGTGTTACTGCCATTGTTTTTCCCATCGCTACGTCCACTTGATAACACTGAATTACCTGCATTCAAAGCGCATCTACTGGTTGCCATGATGGCCTACAGTCTCTTGACGATAGCGGCGTTACACGCATTATTGATGACTGTAGTCGAGCGCCATTTACATCACCCTGCCACTCGCTCAATACTGACAAATCTGCCGCCACTGCTGGCGATGGAGAAACTATTGTTCCATATCATCTGGATTGGATTTGTTTTACTTACTCTGACGCTCTTGAGCGGCGTAGTGTTTTCAAAGGAAGTATTCGGTCAGCCGCTAACATTCTCACACAAAACGTTATTTGGTTTTATCTCCTGGGGAGTATTCGCAGCATTGTTAGCCGGTAGACAACTCTACGGCTGGCGGGGGCGGATAGCCATTCGATGGACCCTGGTGGGATTTGTTACACTATTGCTCGCCTATATCGGTAGCAAGTTTGTGTTGGAGATCATACTAAATCGCTAATTTGTTGGCCATTGGTATATTTTTTCTGGTGATCTGAACTCTAGAATGTTGCATTTCCTTACAAAAGACTGATAAATTAATTTCTCGTGCGATGAACTCGAACCACTTCTTTGAGATGTCGTAGACCACGTATAACCTGTGCAAGATGAGACCTGTTGTTTATTTGCAGGATAAAACGCATATGCATGAAATCGTTCTCGTTTTCCATGGCAATGTCGTCTATATTTGATTCGGCTTTGGCTATTTCGGCAGCGACTCGTGCCAGGACGCCCTGCTTATTCACTGTAGTTACTTTGATACTGGATTCAAACGTTCTAGTAATATCTTTGCCCCAGGCGACATCCAGGTAGTTTTCTGAGTTCTTTTGACTATTGGTGATATTGGCGCAATTAAGCGTATGGATGATCAATCCAGAGTCTTTTTTAATCACTCCGACAATAATATCCCCGGGAATAGGACGGCAGCATTTGGCAAATTGAACGGTCAATCCTTCCGTCCCCAATATGGTAATTGGACTGGCAATCTGGTCACTGGAGATGGATTCCAATGGAGATGCCAGCCTTTTTGCCACGACTGCAGGGAGTTGTTTTCCCAGAGCCATTTCAGTGAATAATTCTTCCTTGTATTTGACGCCACTGTCGCGTACTAATTTTTCCCATTGTGTATCATTTATTGTGTCAGGATTAATATTAAAAGACAGTAGCGCCTGATTTAACATGCGTTCACCTAATTTGACCGATTCGTCATATTGAATTGTTTTGAGAAAGTGACGAATGTGCGAACGTGCTCTTCCGGTTGCTACATAACTGAGCCAGGAAGGATTCGGTTTAGCATAAGGTGCTGTGACGATTTCTACGCGATCACCACTTTTTAGTTTGGCACGCAGTGGTGCATTTTCACCATTAATCTTGACAGCTACACAACAGTTTCCTACATCGGAATGGACTGCATAAGCGAAATCGACGGCGGTTGATCCTCGAGGGAGCGTTAAAATCTTTCCTTGTGGAGTGAAAACAAAAACATCACCTGGGAATAAATCAATTTTAAGATGCTCCAGAAACTCCAGAGAATCTGTCGAGCCGCTGAGTGTTTCCAGTAAATTCTGCAGCCATCGGCTTGTTTGCAGATGCAGATCATTAAAATCCGCATCTGAGCTTTTGTAGAGCCAGTGTGAAGCAACACCATTTTCGGCGACCCGGTGCATTTCTGCGGTACGAATTTGTATTTCTATCGGGATGCCAAACGGGCCCAATAAAGTGTTGTGTAACGATTGATAACCATTGGTTTTGGGGATTGCAATGTAGTCCTTGAATTTACCAGGGATTGGTTTATACAGGCTATGTAACATGCCTAGTGCCACATAGCACGAAGGAATATCTTTAACAATAACACGGAAGCCATAAATATCCAGTACCTCAGAAAAGGACAAATGTTTCTCGACCATCTTCATATAAATACTATAGAGATGCTTCTCGCGTCCAGTGACTTCAGCATCCAATCCGGAATCTTTTAACTTACTATCAATGGCTTCTAGAATCTTTCCAACGATTTCACGACGATTTCCGCGTGCAGCTTTGGTTGCTTTGATCAGTACTTTGTAGCGTAAGGGATAAGAATAGTGAAAACCCAGTTCTTGTAATTCCTGGTAGATATTATTGAGTCCCAGCCGATGCGCGATCGGTGCATAAATCTCAAGAGTTTCACGTGCGATGCTTCGCTGTTTTGCAGGGAGCATAGCTTCAAGTGTTCGCATGTTGTGCAGCCGATCAGCCAGTTTGATGAGTATGACTCGTACATCTCTCGCCATCGCCAGTAGCATCTTGCGGAAATTCTCTGCCTGAGCCTCTTCTTGCGTTTGAAATTCAATTTTAGTGAGTTTAGACACACCATCAACCAGCTCTGCTACAGGTTCTCCAAATCTTTCACTGATTTCAGTTTTGGAAATATCTGTGTCTTCTACGACATCATGCAATAAGGCAGCCGTTAGCGTAGGTGCATCGAGACGCAGTGTACAGAGGATCCTGGCTACTGCCACTGGATGAGAAATATAGGGCTCACCTGATTTCCGGAATTGTCCGGAATGAGCACCTTGACCAAATGAATAAGCACTTCTAAGTTGGTTAAGATCTTCTGGTTTAAGATATTTGGAGGCTTCAGAAAATAGAAGTTCTGCTTCAGGCATAGAATTTGATTTATTTGGCTTGCATCAGGTAGGTCATTTTAGGCTATGTCGCAATTAACTGTTGAAATTTTAGTAGAAACATAATTCTAAATAGTATTATTATTTACCATAAAGAACGCTCAAGGCTATAATTAATATGAGATTGCATGGTTTTGAGAATTTCATTTAACAGTTAATTGCGACATAGCCTTATTTTAAATTTTTTTCAGATAATGCTAACTCGCTATCTTTCGCAAGCCGTTTTGGGCGATTACGATCTCTAAACTGCTTAGATTAGTCTTTGGTGTGATTATGCGCAGGGAATTATTGGCTGATGACTACGACCAAGTACTACAAAGACAATATCAATTCCTGACAGCGTCTTCATAGCATTGAATCGGAGTTACATGTTTCTGGGATTTAGGATATCCAAACCTATTTTGCCTTGTGCCAGCTCGCGCAGCGCAATGACAGTCGGTTTATCGCGTCCAGGATCCACCATGGGCGCGGAGCCTATGGCCAATTGCCTGGCGCGTACTGTAGCAACTAAAGTCATATCAAATCTGTTGGGAATTTGCTTTATACAATCATCAACGGTAATTCGTGCCATGGTATTTATCTCGGTTATTTATGGAGTTACAAATATATTTTGAAATTTTTTTAAAAAACTATGCCATTTATAGGAATTGGCTATGACAATTGGGCGATCAATGCATGATATTTTATCAGCTGCCGCGCCTTTTTTAAGTGCTCAGCCCTGACAACGCAGATCAGATCATTAAGCGCATCTTCCAACTTGTCGTTGATAATAACATAATCAAACTCAGTAATATGACCGACTTCTTCGCGCGCCGCAATTAGTCTTTTCTCAATGATCCCCGGGTTATCTTGGGCCCTTTTTACTAGTCGTGTTGCCAGAGTGTCTGCCGAGGGCGGAAGTATAAAGATGCCGATGGATTCGGGGAGAATTTGCTGTATCTGTTTTGCTCCCTGACAATCAATCTCGAGTAAGATATCCTGACCTGAAGCGATAGCACTGTCAATCCATTTTTGCGAGGTACCATAAAGATTGCCATAAACTTCCGCACTTTCTACGAATTCTCCATTTCGGAGCATTTGTCTGAATGTTACTTCATCGACAAAATGATAGTCACGACCATTGACTTCTCCGGAACGCGGCGAGCGTGTAGTATGTGAAATAGACAGACTCAGATTTATGTCTGATTGGAGCAATGCTCTGACCAAACTGGTTTTTCCGGTGCCAGAGGGTGCGCTGATAATAAATAAGCAACCTGTCATTTTTGTCATCTTGTACCTATTATTTATTTATCTGTGTGATCAGATATTTTATCTCGAGTTAAAAGCTGTCAGTGCTTGACCTTTTAATGTTCTGATCAGCCTTGTTTCTTCAGCAGTAATTCCTTCAGGTGCATCCAATGCGCGGTCTGCATAAAATAGGCCAATGGGTTTTTCGTTTGCTACCAAAGGGAGCACAATAAAACTGCGTGCATCGGGTAATAGATCCACATGCCATTGGGGTATTAGTTTGCGAATTTTTGGGATGTAGGCGTCTGAAATTAGCAAATCTACATTCTGCTTCAGGGCAAGATGAAACAGATCATTAGACGGTGCAGTTGGGAAGTTAAATGCTTTTTGATACTCCATGTTATTTCTGCCCAGAGAACTGCGTGCACGAAACTGATTTATTTTTTGGTCTCTAAGGCAAAGCGTGATAAAACGAAAACCTAGGCTATTATAATAAGTTTCCAGAACTAACATGATTAAATCCTCAAGCCTATACTTGCCAGATGCCATAATTTCGGTAACGTCTTGCACACCGGCTAATAATAATGCGGATGCATTATAAGGTTTGCCACTGGGGTAACACTGAGTAATTCCTGGGCTATTGTTTTCATCATCGCTTAACAGCAGTTCATTAAGTGAATCTTCTAAAGAAGTATCAAATTCTGCCTGTGTTGAGTGTGGATTGATTTTGCTACTTTTGTCAGCGATGAGTAAATTTGCATTGATTAAGTAAGTCCGGGTTTCCGCGGAAGCACTCAGTATCAATTGATCCAATTTATATTTATCCAGATGAAGTGCTCTGCCAAAACGGTTGAGTAGCTTATTTTTAAGCTCGGAATCTTCCGGTTCGGTGGTTGCCAAAATAAGCGATGTAGCTTTTTCACTAAATTCTGCGGCTTGCTGCATCCACTCTTGTTTATTCTTTGCAGCGTTCAGAATGCCTGGAGGCTTGTTTTTAAGCGATTGAATGATGCTGATGGGGATATTCCATTTTTCCAGAATAGTCTCGGTCAGTGTATCCAGATTGAAATCCAATACTGTTTGTGATGCTTGCAAAGACGTATGCGTACCTTCCTCGATGAGAGCCATCATTTTCTGGTATAAATCATGATCATAGGCAGCAAGCAATAAACGTCCAAGGTTCTTGAACAAGGCAACAACAGCAATTTCTTCTGCATCTTTAAAAGAGCTAATCTTAACAAGCTCACGGCTAATCATACTAGCCGCTAAGGCGTTATTTAACTCAGTGCGGACGTGTTCTGCACGCTTCCCAGACATGCCGTCAACCAGCAGCATGGCTAAAGCGCAAGTCTTTACCGAATTAAAACCCAGCAAGAATATTGCTTTGGTGATACTGGTATTAACTTTGTTAGACGCGGAAATGAAAGCGACAGAATTCGATAAGCGCAGAATCTTTTGTGTTAATGAAACATCCGATAGAACAAAATAGGCTAATTGTTGAATGGATTGATCATCCGATGAAGATAGTTGTACGATGCGTGTAATGGAGCTGCCAAGAGCGGGGAGATCCGGGTCATTAGTGACCGCTTCGATTAAATGATCTCTTAAAGTTTTTGTACTATCTTTTTTTACTGCGGCAGGATCAAGAAAATTGGATGGGTCTTGGGGAGTATAGGGCGATTGAATGGATCCCATCTTAAGCTTCTTCTAATTAAAATTGTTAGTTAGTATGTTGGTGCAAACCATATCGCAGTCTGTATCAGATTCTTTCTTCCTGAATGTTATAGAAATCTAATATGCATTTTTATTAACGGCAAATTAGAAGGTTAGTTAATAAGAAATGTTAATGAATACCATGCTTGCTGAAATAATTCTGATGATATTCCTCTGCAATGTAAAATTGGCCGGCAGGTAAAATTTTGGTTACAATAGGATTGTGCCAACGTCCGCTAGTCTGTAATTTATGCTTGGATTCTTTTGCGGCAATCTCTTGTTCTGGCGTGAAGAAAAAGATAGTTGAACGATATTGTGTGCCGATGTCGGGACCTTGACGATCCGGCGTGGTAGGATTATGACAGCTCCAAAAACTGTCTAGTAATGTTTCAAAAACCACTTCTGCCGGATCATACTCGACCATAACCACTTCAATATGACCGGTGGTGCTGGTACAAACGGCTGTGTAAGTTGGATTGTCGGTATGCCCGCCGGAATAACCACAAGTAACGCCGGAGACTCCTTTGATACGACGAAAGGCTGCTTCTACTCCCCAGAAACAGCCTGCCCCAAAAATTATCTTGTTCGCCGCCACTATTGATTCACTTGATAAATCAAATCAATAAAGTATTTTAGTGTATTCCAATGAATGGAAAAGTGCATATGTTATTTTTCCTTTCGTATCTTTTCTATCAGTGCTTCCAAGGTTCTGATGGTATCTTGCGGTGTACCGCCCATTTTACCGCTGGTAATGTACTTTCCATTAATGACCAATGCAGGAACACCAGTGAGTTGATATTGGCGGGACATTTGTGTTGATTTTGCTACCTGATTCTGGACTGCAAAAGAGCGATAAGTATCTTCAAACTTCTTTCTATCGATGCCCTGTTTCTCAATCCAGTCAAATAGAGCAGATTCATTGTTTAAATCAATTTTCTCACGATGAATAGCATCGTAAACTTTGTCGTGCAAAGTATCGGTTATTCCCATTGCTTCTATCGTATGGAAGATTTTCGCAGCCGATACCCAATTGGCGCGAAGCGTCGCAGGCACATAGCGAAAACTGACATCCTTAGGGATGTTCATCAGCCAGGTTTTAAGATGCGGGTGTAAGCTGTCGCAATGGGGGCAGCCATACCAAAAGAACTCTAAGACTTCAATCGTACTACCATCCTGTGTGGGTTGCGGGGTAGCCAGTACGGTATAGTCTTTGCCCTCAACAATCTCGGCACGTGCACTGGATAGGTTTATTAAACTAAAACTCAATACTAAGAAGAAAACTGCAAGAGGCTTATATTGATTCATTTTAACTCCTTAAATAAAGTGTCTAACTGGCTGGTGGATTCTGTTTAGTATGAATAGATCGCACAAAAATTGAGTGCAAGCAGGGTGTCAGGAAATAATTTATTGTACTTTGATAAATTGTGCTCCTATGCCATTTTCTTTTAAAGAAGCGCTAATTTCATCAATATCCACTTTGTTAGTGAGAGGGCCGATACGTACCCTATACCAAGTGCCTTTCTCAGCTAAATCAATCGGTTGTATGGATGCTGATACACCAAGGAATGCGAGTCTGGCTTTCATGTTCTCTGCTTCATCATTTTTTCTGAAAGACCCGGCCTGGAGAAAATATTTTTCTTTCACTGGAGGAGGGCTCTTAATTGGAGGTGCTAGCGATTGTTGTATCGGTTCTGCTGGAATAGTACGTGGCGGAACAGCTGCGATTTGCGGGGCGGTTACGGCCGGATTGATATTCGGACGGGTTGGCGGGACAGTCTGTTGTACATTTTCAGTAGGTTTATCCCTATTTTCTGGAATCTTGGGAGTAATTTGCGGTTGAGCTGGTTGAGGAACAGCCGGTTTGTATTCATGATCAAACTCGGGCTCTTCAATACCAGGGAGGATCTTGTAAAAATCAAATCGAGGCTTTTCCTCGGCAGTCACTACGGGCTCTTCTTGTGGTTTAGCGGGTGTTTGGGGTTGCTCCGGCGTTGCTTTTACTTCGCTTTTCTCGGTTGAGCTGGCCGCTTTCTCAGTGGGCAAAAACGGACTGGGTGAATAGTTAAAATACAGCCAGATGCCAATAGCACTCGCAAGACCTAATGCGTAACCGACAAACCCGCCCAGGAATGCAGAACCGCCTTTCTCAGGTGTGGATTTTGAAGGTTTTCTGGTCTTATAATCTCGGCTCATGAGTATCCTTATGCATTAATTCGATCACATTTTATCAGGTGCACTGACACCGAGTAACCTCAAACCATTATTCAGTACCTCACGGATCGAAGCAATCAACGCCAATCGAGCGTGCTGCAACGGAATCTCAGGTACTAGGAAACGCGTTGAATTATAGTAACTATGAAATTCGCTGGCCAGTTCTCTGAGGTAGAAAGCAATCAGATGCGGTGAAAATTCCTTCGCAGCCATTTCTACAGTATCCGGAAAATCAATTAATTTTTGCAGCAAAGCTAATTCGGCAGAGCTGGATAGTGCTTCCGCGCTCGCATTAACCAGATTGTTCATATCACCATCCCATTGCACCAACACGCTGCACACACGAGCATGGGCATACTGGACGTAATACACTGGGTTTTCATTGCTTTGCGATTTGGCCAGATCTAAATCAAAATCCAAATGCTGATCGCTTTTACGCATCACGTAAAAGAATCGTGCGGCATCTTTGCCGACTTCCTGGCGTAATTCCCGCAACGTGACAAACTCGCCGGAACGGGTAGACATGGGTGCTTTTTTGCCATCACGGTAAAGCACAGCAAACTGCACTAAGGCGATTTCCAGTTTTTCTGGATCTAATTCCAATGCCTGTAAAGCGCCTTTTACCCTGGCAATATAACCATGATGGTCCGCCCCCCAGATATTAATCATCTGATCGAAACCGCGCTCAAATTTATTCAGATGGTAGGCGATATCCGAAGCAAAATAAGTGAATTGACCGTTTTCTCTTTGCACGACACGGTCTTTTTCATCACCAAAATCGGTGGAGCGAAACCAAACAGCGCCATCCTGTAGATACAAGTAATGTTTCTTCTCAAGCAACTGGATGGTATGCGCGACAAGACCATTATCAAATAGCGATTGTTCTGAAAACCAGGTATCAAATTCCACACCGAATTCCATCAAATCATTGCGGCAATCACCCAATTGTTCTGTCAGCACAAAATTGTGAATATACGCATAATCCTGGCCGAGTATTTTTTTTGCACTCGCAATTAATTGATCCAACTGCTCGTCAGTATTAATTCCTGTTTCATGGATATTTTCTGACAGATCCTCCAGCAATAAGGCTGGTTGATGCACATATCGCTGGTCATGTGCTTGCTGGATTAGTTGTGCCATGGTTTTAACATAGTTGCCCTGATAAGCATTCTCTGGAAAAGGAACGCGAATATTGTTGAGTTCCAGATAACGCAGCCAGGTAGAAAGCGTCAGAATGTCCATTTGCCGTCCTGCGTCATTGACATAGAATTCACGGGATACATTAAAACCGGCCGCTGCCAGTATGCTGGATAAACTTGCACCGATTGCCGCGCCACGCCCATGTCCGACATGCAGTGGCCCGGTTGGATTGGCCGAGACAAATTCCACCTGAATCTTTTTCCCTTGGCCAAAATCACTATGGCCGAAAGCCGTTTTGCTTTGCAAAACATGCTGCAGGTATTGCTGTTTGGCGGAGTTTTTCAGGAACAGATTGATGAAACCTGCGCCAGCCACTTCAATTTTTTCCAGATAAGGGGAGGGTGGAAGGGCATTGATCAATAGACTGGCGATTTCTCGCGGATTTTTATGCAATGGTTTAGCTAATTGCATGGCAAGATTGCAGGAATAATCGCCATGACTGGCTTGCTTGGTGCGTGCCAATTCAATGCGAATGGAAGTATCCAGTGTGGTGATGTGATTGCCTGCCTGGCGGAAAAGTCCGGCAAAATGTATTTTAAAGTTGGGATAGGCAGATGAAGTCATGGTTGAGAATAAGCGATATCAATATTTTGATTGAACTGAGTTGCCGGGCATAACATAGATTCTTCTTGTCTAAATAATAAGCTGCATTCTATCAGGTGCACAGCTCATGCCGAAGATTGTTGGCGAAGCGTTTCAAAAAGACAGACCCCCGCGCTGACAGCGACATTTAAACTTTCTATGCTGCCCAGCATCGGAATGCGCACCAATTGATCGCAGGCTTCCCGCGTCAATCGCCGCAATCCTTTTTCTTCAGAGCCAAATACCCAGGCAACCGGCCCTTGAATCTGGAAATGGGTGAGATCGTGATCTGCATCTTCCGCGGTACCTATAATCCAGATTCCCTGTTCTTTTAATTGCTTTAGCGTACGCGACAAATTGGTTACGGCGATATATGGCACCGTATCCGCAGCACCGCTGGAAACTTTATAAACGGTTGAGGTCAATCCGACTGCCCGATCTTTCGGTGCAATCACGGCATGTACGCCAAACGCATCGGCAACACGTAAACACGCACCTAAATTGTGTGGATCCTGAATGCCATCCAATACCAGCAGCCGGGCTGGTTCAGTCAGTGTATCGAGAACATCGCTGATGTCGATATAACTGCGCGCAATATCGATATTGGCCACGACGCCTTGATGACGATCGGTACCAGCCATGCTTGTCAGTCTTGGTCCCTCACTGGTGATCAAACGAATCTTTTGGTCTTCGGCAAGCTTGATTAACCCGCGAGCGCGTTGATCATCGCGTGTGGCGTCGATAAATATCTCTTTGATGCTATTCGGATTTTGCCGCAAACGGCTGGTGACCGCGTGAAAGCCAAAAATAAGGCGGGTGCTCGACATAATTCCTAACAAACCTGAAAATTTTGCTAAGCATCGCTTAACATAAGAGATATTTGATGAAAAATAGAAGCATGCTGCTGCTGTGTTCTGATTTTCTCGCGCGTTATGATCCAATCAACATAACCCGCGTATTGTAAAACAATTTCAGATTGTTAAAGCGATTTCTTACTTTTTGATGCGGTCTTTGTTTCTGATGTGGATTTTTTCTTGGCGCTGCTTGATTTTTTGCTGGGCTCAGCTAATACAAAATCGATTTTGCTGGTTTCCAAATCAACACGGACCAATTTAACTTGTAATCGATCACCCAAACGGTATTGTTTGCCGCTGCGTTCACCCAATAAAGTATGTTTGGTCGCATCAAAACGAAAATAATCACTCGGGAGTTCTGAAATATGTACGAGACCTTCCACGTACACGTTATCCAGTGCTACAAATAAGCCAAACCCGGTGACACTGCTGATCACGCCGTCAAAACATTCGCCGATTCTATCCTGCATGTAGAAACACTTGAGCCAGGATTCGACGTCACGTGTTGCCTCGTCGGCGCGCCGCTCGGTGAGTGAGCAATGTTTACCTAACGCGTTCCAATCTCCGGGTTCATAGGATTTCCCGTTTAATACCGTTTTGATGGCGCGATGTATCAGTAAATCAGGGTAGCGGCGGATGGGGGAAGTAAAGTGCGTGTAGTAGTCATACGCAAGCCCGAAATGCCCGGAAATATCCGGGCTGTAAACAGCCTGTTGCAAAGATCTTAGCATGACCGTCTGGAGTAGCTGCGCATCCGGTCTGCCTTGTATTTTAAGCAGTGTTTGCGCGTAATCTTTGGCGCTGGGTTTGTTTTTTCCGCCTAATTGAATGCCAAACTCTTTGAGAAAATTACGCAAGGCTTCAATTTTCTCGGGAGAGGGATCTTCATGAATACGATACAGCGTTGTCTGATTATTTTTTTGCAGAAAATCTGCGGCACATACATTCGCTGCCAGCATGCATTCTTCAATCAAACGGTGCGCTTCGGTCCGTTGCACTGGTTCAATCTTGTCGATTTTCCCTTGTTCATTGAAGAACATTTGTGTTTCTGTCGTTTCAAAGTCAATCGCGCCGCGTTTCTTGCGTGCTTTCAGTAATGCCTTAAATAATTTGTGGACCCTTTGCACGTGCGGCAACAGCTTTGCATATTCCTTGGCTTCAGGTCCTTTGGGGTTAGCCAGCATGGCCGCTACTTTATTGTAGGTCAGGCGCGCATGGGAGCACATCACAGCGGGATAAAAATTATAATCGAGGATGTCGCCGTTCGCTTGGAACTGTATTTCACAGACCATGCAAAGCCGGTTCTTGTCTGGAACAAGTGAACACAACTCATTCGATAGCGCTTCCGGCAGCATGGGAATAACACGGCGAGGGAAATAGACGGAATTTCCCCGGTTAAATGCTTCCTGATCAATGGCATCGTTGGGTTTGACATAGTGACTGACATCCGCAATCGCTACATACAGCCGGTATCCTCTATCGTCTGTTTCGCAATACACCGCGTCATCAAAATCACGGGCAGTTTCGCTGTCTATGGTTACCAGGGGTAAATGGGAGATATCTTTGCGTCCCATCAGTTCTTTTTTTGCTACATTTTTGGGAAATTTGGCCGAGAGTTTTTCAACCTCGGGAGAAAATACATAGGGAAGATCGTGTTTTCGTAACGCGATTTCAATTTCCATCCCAGGCGCGGTGTAGTCTCCAAGAATCTCAATAATTTTCCCGATCGGTTGCGACTGTTTATTCGGCTGCTGGATAATCTCGACGACGACAATCTGGCCTGCTTTGGCTTTCAAAGAGTGTTCCATAGCGATCAGAATATCTTGGCTGATGCGTTTGTTTTCAGCCACTACAAGCAGAATGCCATGGTCAATATATAGCCGGCCTACCAACTGAGTATTGGTATATTCCAATACCTCTACAATCGCAGCTTCGCGTCGGCCGCGCCGGTCCAATCCAATTTCACGTACCAAAACTCGGTCTCCATGCAACGCTTTATTCATTTCTTTGGCGCTCAGATACAAATCCGGACTGCCGTCATCTGGAATCAGAAAGCCAAACCCGTCTGGATGACCTTGGATTTTCCCTTTGATCAAATCCAGTTTCTCCATGACGCAAATATCGCCTTTGCGGTTACGGAAAATCTGGCCTTCGCGCACCATCGCGGTTAACCGGCGATTAAACAGTTCTTCTTCTTTTTTAGTGATATCCAGTAACTTAAATAATGCGTGTTCAGCGGTTGGGACGCCCTGCTGTTTTAAAATCTGTAAAACATATTCCCGGCTGGGTAATGGGTGTTCATAGCGTCCTTTCTCGCGATCAAGAAAAGGATCCAGATTACGTGGTTTTTGATTCTTCTTAATTGACAAAGCAGTGATTTCCTATAGAATTACGCGTTCTTTGGCAGCCGGATCCGGTTGTTTATTGCCCAGATGGCGGAATTGGTAGACGCGCATGGTTCAGGTCCATGTGCCTTCGGGTGTGGAGGTTCGAGTCCTCTTCTGGGCACCATAAATCATTTTAATATATTGATTAATAAGTTTATTATTAATTAAACCAAGAATTCTATGCCTAAAAATATGCCATCAATATTTTTGTTGGCTAAAGATTGAGCAATAAATTAAATCTGTAAATATTAGTTTTTATCTTATATCACATTCTCGAATGTTGCTTACTATATAGGACCAAAAAGACAAATTCAAATACTCCCATCCGAGACTTTCGCAAACAAAAATCTGACTATGCGTGTCAATACCGGAGTAAGAATGTACCGGATAGCTTGCCAGTAGTGCGAAAGAGCTCATTAATACGGCAACAGATCAACAGCATTCCAATCATAAATTGGAATGCCATGATTTGATAGAATCTTTTATTGGATTGGACAAGCGTAAATATAGACGAAGAAACTAAAGCGTTGTTACGCAATATCTCTCATCATCTCAAATGGATCATCTTACTGCTATTAGGTATTTTGGGATTGTTAATTGTCGGAATGGCTGGTGGCATTTGAGTCTGGCCCCTCTGTCATATTACGGCGTTCTGGAACCTCCTGTTATTGCCAGCCGGTAACTTCATAGCCTTTTTCTTGCAAGCAGCGAGAAACGAAGTTTGCATACGCTTGATTGGGTTGTGCAGGTCTCGCCGAGAGGAAGATTCCTCGCAACAATCCTGCAGCGGCACCACTGGCTGCACCAACTAAGGAGCCTTGACCAGCCGAGCCGTAAATAGCGCCACCCACTGCACCGCTCGCGGCGCCAACACCTGCGCCCATGGCTGTGCTTGTCGCGACATTGCCAATGTTTCCTTTGCCTTCCTTGGCGCCAGCCGCTTCAGCCAAATCTTTACAAGCTTCAATATCTGCATCAGCCACATTTTTTCCCATAGATAAAAAGTGTGTGTTTGGATATAAAACAGGCCCTGTACTGGAGCAAGCCGACAGCCCCAAAAAAAACAAACCTGTAGTCATTATCATTATTAATTTCATGGTGCTTTCCTTCTATATTTAGGTATAAATATTCCTGATTGGATCAGTATAAATGGAATTTCTCCAGAGTATTCTGAAAAAATATATTTTTGAGTAGAAACCGGAATTTTGTTTGATAATGAGACAGAAAGTACCGCAAGAACATTGACAGTGGTGCATGGGGTGCGAGCAATGCCAGAAACAAGAAATAGATATTCGTAAAATAGTTTACTGTGATTGTTGGGGATGGCGCAACGATACATGAACGTAATGCTCTCCATGGCTTGCCACGGAGAGCATTATAGATTGCATTTCTGATGTTTTGTTTTCTGCATCTATCCCTACAGTTTTGCCGTAAGGATAGGCGAGGCCGTACGGTACAAACTTATTCTTTGCCCTTACTGGTTAGAGATCCCAGGAATGCTTTTACATCGGTAATAAATCCAGGACCAACTTCCCGGCCCAATTGATGTTCCGCCATTTCTTCTATCGCTTCATCCAATGTTGCAACTGAGCCATCATGGAAATACGGTGCTGTTTTGGTAATATTTCTAAGGCTTGGGACCTTAAACACTTTCTTGTCAATCTCAAGTCCGGTTATTTCAAACCGTCCCATATCTTTTGTTTCATAGGGTTTAACCAGACCGATTTTTTTGTATGAATTCCCGCCAAGCGCAACACCATTGTGGCAAGTGGCGCATCCCATGTGGACAAATTTTTGCAGGCCTCTTTTCTCGTTTTCATTCAACGCGGTTTCATCGCCATTGAGGAAATCATCAAAACGAGAAGGAGTTAGCAACGTACGCTCAAAGGCGCCGATGGCCTTGCCAACGTTTTTGTATTGGATAGGATCTTTCTCATCCTTGAAGGCTTCTGCAAAAAGTACTTTATATTCCTCTATTTTTTTCAATTTGTTGACAACAGCATCTTCATTTGGCATGCCCATTTCGATTGGATTTAAAATTGGCCCAAGTGCTTGCTCCTCAACATCTTTGGCGCGCCCATCCCAGAACTGCGCAATATGTAGCGCTGCATTCATCGAGGTTGGGGAATTTCTGCCGCCGCGTTTTCCTTCATGACCTGGCGATGTGGCCTGACTATCTACGCCAAAATTATCTAGCCGATGGCAGGAGTTACAAGAAATCTGATCATTGATCGAAAGCCGGGGCTCTAAATAAAGCTTCTTTCCAAGCTTGATCAAAGCCGCATTCTTTTCCTTATCAATAATTGCTGCGGGTAACGGTTCAAAGAATTGTTTCAAAGTGGTTTTGTCTATTTTGTGATGACTGCCATGCATTCCGCCCATTCCACCGTGATGATCGCCATCGTGCATTTGACTATGATGATCATCTTTCTGTGTTTTATCTTGATGATCGTGATTACTTTGAGCGTAACTAAAAGAACTCAATATAAGCGCTAAGAATAAGAATACTTTCATGTAAACCTCCAAAATTTTAAAATTGACACCCTAATCAACAGTCCTAATTAAGCAAAATGCTTACATTCTAAAAAACTGTTAAAGGGAAAACGTTTTTTAAATTACCAGTATGTTAATTACAAAATTGCGGTTGAGGATTTTATGTATGGATTTATTTGTCCTTGTTGTAGAAGAAAAGCTTCAAATTTATCTGCTGTCAATGGTTTAACTAAAGAAGTAACCTTACGCATAATCTATGAGAATCACTAGAGTTGTTTACAGATTGAAGAAAAGTTTCTTAATTTTTCATACGGAGTCATATTACTAATTCCGGTATGAGGTTTCACAGTATTATAGAAGTTAACGAACCTGGCAAGGCTGAGTTCACGATCTTTACGTGAGGTGAAGATTGTTTGTTGATGCGACATCTCCAAGATAGTTTTAATCACGCGTTCAGCCTTGCCATTAGTTTGAGGACGCCGAACATGTGTAAATTTCTGATCGATACTGTTTGTTTTGCAAAGGGTAACAAAAGCATGATCAGGGGTTCCTTTATACTCCGTGCCATTACCAGAATAAGCGCGCTCAATCGTGTAAGGGCGTTCTTCGATAACCTGCACAAGGAAAGTAGCTGCAGAATTCTGTGTCTTATCAGGAAGAATGGCAGCATACAATTCCC
>NZ_JAIEME010000047.1 GCF_019752415.1 Nitrosomonas sp. | reverse complement strand
GTCGTCTTCTGACATTGATGCCCGAAATCGACCGGTTTCGGACAGTCTTTAAAAGCTATGTACTAAAGTAGGTGTCACTTTTCAAAGCTGCAGTCAGCGGATGGTCAAAGTTGATGTCAGCAGATTAATCAACAATAAGTAATTCTGTCAGTTGCGACATGCCGGCTTATTTTTTAGTTATTTTTGTTTTAAGGTCGAACCCTGTGTTCGCAGTCTCTCCCCGAAAGATTTCTAGCCAACCCACCTATATTGAAAGGTATCTTAAGTAATGAAGTTGGCTTCTGATATTCTTGCAGTCGTCTTCTGACAGCGGTAGTAGCCAAAATAGATAGCCAAGTAGGTGATGGCCAAATTACATTGCGGTTCTAATTATTGGCCATATGATTTATACTGGGCTAAATTAAGTATACCCATTTTGGCCATCCAACCATGAAAGTTGCTCGTATCTACCTTCGCGTCAGTACCGAAGAACAAGACCTTACCCGTCAAACCGAAATCGTCCACAGTGCTCGGGCAGAAGGGTATTACATCGCCGGCATCTACCGTGAAAAGGCTTCGGGTGCCTGTGCTGATCGGCCCGAGCTACTACGAATGATTGCAGACCTACAATCAGGCGAAGTCGTCGTAGCTGAGAAAATTGACCGCATCAGTCGGCTTCCCTTGGCCGAAGCCGAGCAACTGGTTGGATCAATCCGGGCCAAGGGAGCAAGACTGGCTGTGCCGGGCCTAGTCGATTTATCCGATTTTGCGGCTGAGGCCGACGGTGTGGCCAAGATCGTTTTGGAGTCGGTGCAGGAATTATTACTTAAACTTGCCCTGCAAATGACACGTGATGACTATGAGACTCGCCGAGAGCGACAGCGCCAAGGTGTTCAGCTTGCCAAGATCGCCGGTAAGTATGCGGGTCGCATCCCTGATACCACGACACATCAGCGTATCGTTGCGCTGCGTGGAGCAGGACATACTATCAAACGGACCGCTGAGCTGGCTGGATGTAGCCAAAGCCAGGTCAAGCGCATATGGGCAGAGCATAAGGGCAGTCACTAAATTATAATCCTGTTCAAGTGGTCTGCTTTCATGCCCCTGCAAGGCAAGGGTTGCTTTGCGGAAATTGGCGACTGGCAATGCAGAAGTATGACGAAGCGGCACTGGACTGCGCATTGACAAACCAGATATTGATAGAGGTGATCTGCAATGAAAAAAGAATACCGTAGCCGTTTGATGGTCTCCGTACATGAAACCGCCGAAGGCTTGCATGAGGCTGGCGTCATGGATAAGCGTACCATGCGCAAATTCGACGAACTGTGTCTAACGCCAATCAGAGGGTGTCAGATTGGAGCACACATCGACTTGGTGTCTGTACGAACGGAGAAATAGCGTCAGAGTTAGCTGGGTTCGTGCATTTCTTGCCGATTCCGGCTCAACGTCTATTCGCACAACCGGACACCTCATCCCCTTGGCGGACGATTTTTTCCGAATTCTGGGGCGCCCTGCATATTCCACCCCAATCCAGCCACCGATTCCGAGACGATTACGTCAGTAGTGAATGATAGCTTTTGAAAGTGGCGAAATGTCGCGATCGACCCCTATGAGCTGTCAGATAAGATTTAATTTGCGGTGACAGGAAAAGGCAAATAAGCTGCCCTTCAAAATGTAGATTAGCTTGCGTAACAGCACATTTCGAAGCCAACAATTCCTCCGGATACGCTATCGCTAATCAAAGCAGGCTATCGACTTCTGGTTTAAATGGGATAAGAAAAATTCAATGAATGACGTGTTTTCAAAAATCAAATCAGGCGACTTATATAGCTTACTAGCAAGTTGCAGTAACGAGGATTTGGCTCCTCTGGTTAGCTATATAACCGATAAGCTTTCGAATTATCTTGTAACTGATGATATCTACAAAAGGCATAGTCCAGATCACACAAAATATACCAAATTAATCGCGAGCGAAATTCGACTTTATGGCGGAAATTCGGTAAGCAATATAGCTCGCGGAGGGGTGGGGCCTGATTATGATGAGGTTTTATTTGATGTTTGTCAGAAGATAGGCATTCCATCAACTAAAGGAAGAATTCTTGATAATGAATCAAATTTATTAAGAATTTGCCTTCCTTATGGTTGGGAAGCTCTTAGTCCGGTTAATCAACAAGCCGCTGTAAAGAAGGCTAGGGATACATACGCAACTACGGGCGGCATAGTTACAACTGGTGTAGGAACTGCAACAATTTTTGCAACTGCTATTAGAACAATCGCTGTACCAGTTGGCGTAGGCTTAATTGCTAAAGGTGTTGCTGACCCGGCATTTGAAGTGACTATTCCCTGTGTTTTACACATTGCATATCTTCGGTGGAAAGTGCTCAACTACATCGAAAACCACAGGAAGAAAACGTTACAAATCGCTAATGTCAGTGCGTCAACCAATAGTCAATTAGTCGTAAATCGTGATTCACCGCTTATTATCGGGGAAGATGCTGATAAACCTGTTCTGACATTTGCCTTGGCTAAAATTTCAAAACACTCTCCCGTAAATTGGCAACCTGTTTCAGAATCTGACGGCACAGGAATTAGCAGTTTTAATCCACTATTGCAAGCAGTTCCCAGCATGGTCACCAAGATGCATATTGCTACGACGCAATATGTAGAGGTGAATATTCGGCTGGACTCTTTGACACCAGTAAAAAATAGCACCGATGAATTAAGAGGCTATGTTATAGGTTCTAACGGTCGTATTACAGAGCAGGCGAAACTACTCTCTCCAGAGAACCTCGAGAAAATTGTTAATGCGGGCGCATTATTTCAGGTTGCATCTGTAATTGTCGCTCAAAAACATTTGGCAGATATAAGCCAAAAATTGACTGAAATTAAAAAAACAGTTGATGATATTCATAAGCATCAGAAAGATAAACGAGAAACAGATATAACAGGAGCGGTCGATTATTTCAAACAAATAGCCCCTTCAATTTTGGCTGGTGAGTTAAGAGATTCTTATGAACACCAAATTGAAAAATATGAAGGTGAGTTGCTTTCTATTAGAAATCATTTGTTGAAGGATATTAAAAATCAAAATCATGAAATCGAAAATCTAAAAGATGGTCATATATTTGGTACGGAAGGGATGAAGGCGTTGATAAAGAAGCATCAGAATGAACTTTTCAACCTATATCAGCAACTGTTCCTTTGCATTCGAGCACGCGCATGTGGTTGGCAGCTTTTGCTTGCATTTCCTAGAACTGAAGAAATTGCAAAAAGCCGTAAACAGAATATTGATGAATCACTTGCAGTGCTAAATGTTGATGGCGAATTGGTGAAGCAGACCATTGCTGAAATGGATAAAAAAATCCGCAGCCTTTCAGCAATTACCAATACTGCGCAAACGCTTAATGAACGAAAACTGGATTTATTAAAGTGGCAAGACAAATTGATAGAAGAAATTACATATACTAGAAGTGAAATTGACGCGAATATCCGTTCTGTAGAATCGTTGGTACAGGATAAACACGGCGCAACAAAATTCCTTCTCAAAGTTGAAGGTGACAAAATAGTTGCCCGTAGCCCTTTGTGAATGTCTCTAGCCCGTAGGCGGTTAACAGCATGCACCGCACTTTAGCGATTGGCGCGACTCGTAAATTCACCCCCCTACAGCTGCTTTTGGCTGGACATTTGCCATTGGCGCTTTTGATTCGTCTGGCGGCATAATGGCCGATTCTGTTGAAAAGTCGGTTTTATTAAAATTTTAACCAATTTTTGACGTTCGTCAAAATGATAACTGTTTGTTTTCAAAAATAGCTTGCTTTTTAATTTCACATAAATGCGGACATGTCAACCAGGGTCATGGCGACCCTGGGGACCTTTACCCCCTGCATGGAAATCTATTCAATTGACGAAGCGTTTCTTGATTTGACCGGCGTCTATCCGTGTCAATCCGACCCGATTGCTTACGGACAGCGCATCAAGCAAGCGGTGTTCCGCGCGACCGGCATTCCAGTCTGTGTCGGCATGGGGCCGACCAAGACCTTGGCCAAACTGGCTAACTTCGCCGCCAAGAAATGGCCCAAAACTCACGGCGTATTGGATGTATCGGACCAGTTGCGCAGGGAAAAGCTAATGCGTATCGTACCGGTCAACGAGGTCTGGGGGATTGGCCCGCAACAGCTGATTTTTTGATACAGTAAGCCATCAGAATTGATAGTGTTCATTGTCTCGCAGCCGCCGGTTACATATTGGTATGGTGATGCAAGAAAAAATCGATGATGGCATCGCTACGCTGTTCCGGCCATTGCGCATGCGGTTTGTCGCCTTCGCAATACACGGTTTTTACGCCATTGGCGCAACCGGAATAAGCCACGCAACCGTTGCCGATCGTATCGGGAATCGGCTCGCATTTGTTACAGGCCGCCCACCAGCCGGCTGTTTGCTGTCCGTAACCCGGAAACAGCCGGTCCTTGCTGCTGTGTATAATCATAACCGGCAAGGGTTCCGGGCATTTGCGGTCGCGTAAGTCCTCATAGGTTACGCCGGCGGCACTGGGGGCGATTGCTGTAGGAATGTGCCGGGTGCCGGTCATAAAAGCTAAAGCCATTGCCGAGGTGCCGCCATCGGAATGACCGGTTACATAGACCTGTTTTTCATCGATACACCATTTTTTAGCCATCGCATGGGGGATCGTACCCAGTTCCACGGTGGTGCTCGGCGAAAGCTCGGGATGATCGGCATAAGCAACGATAAAACCGGAGCGGGTTGCGGGTAAGGTGAATCCTGTCATCTTCTCCGTTTTGGCGCGATTCGCACCCGCCGGTGAAAATACCAGTAATAAAGGATGGGCTATCGATGCATCATAATTCTTAGGGGTGCGGACGTTGTAATTTATGCCGTTTTCGGTTTCTTCTCCGTACGTTTCTCCGGTATCGCCACTCAATAGGTCAGGCTGGCAAGTGCCGCGCGGCATATCCGGTCGGTAAACGGTTTGCCCTAGTTCCACCGGAACGCCGCTATGATCCAGCCAAAGCATGCCGGCCAGCGCTATTACCGGCAATCCGAACAAGACTTTTTGCCAACGATTGCTTTCAAGAAGATAGGACTTTAACTGTGCAATATTCATTTTGATGGCTCCCTTGATGGGTTCGGCGCTGGGTTTAGGCTTCCGGATTTTGCTCGGGCGTATGCTTTAACGCGGCCCGGAACAAGCCGTAAGCCAGCAAAGACAGGCTGGCTATCGTTATCAGCAGCGGCGTATAGTTTTTACCCGGCACCGACTCCAGCCCGACGGAGAACGGAATATGGGTATCCAGGCGCTTATCCTTATCAACGATAGCAATATGCGCCAAGTAATTGCCGGCGCCATAACGGCTAAAGTCCACCGAGAGGTTCGCCGTGCCGGTTTTGACTTTTTGTGGTTCTCGATAAAACACCCGAGTACCATCCGGCTCTTTGGTGATCTCGAATTCGACGCTGACATGGCGCAGGCTTTTGCCCTCGTAATCGAACACTAACTTGGTGGGGCCGACGCCTGGAATGATGTTGCAGTATTCCAGGTTGCCGGACAATGTCGGGGTATACGCCGTAAGATGCACGCGTTCAAAGCCCACTCGCGCATTGCAGTTGTCGACCACTTCGGCCGCGCCGCGATGAGCGTGGATATTGCCCAAGGGTAGGCACGTTAGCGCCAAGATCAAGGCTATCTTTGCGCCCTGGCTTTTATAACGGTTATGTCCGGTGTTCATCGGTTTCCTCCAGCAAAGCATTTAACTTAAGCTGATCAACGCAATTAGAAATCGAAGGTTTCCACTTCGGAAATCAAAAACGTCGGCGCGCCGCCGCTGGAAATATCCACCGCATGCGCCGCCGTTTCCTGGCCGCCGGGCGAACTTAGGCAGGCTTGTAAATCGCCAATCGATGGGAAGTACACTTCGGCGATACGATGAAACTGCGCGGCGCTTTGGTCGGCATTGGATTTGATCAGAGAGGCGACGAAGCGGGTCTTCCCAGCCAACTTTTCCACGGCCATCGGCACGTGTTCGTCGGCATAGCGGCGTTCGAAGGTTTCCAGATCGGTCGGTACTGGGTACATCACAATTAATTTTGCTGCTTTCATAGGTTTCTCGAATGTTTTTGTAAAAAGTAGATGCTATGAAACGCCTATTTTTCCAATTAGTAAAATACCGGTTTTCTATGAAACAATAGGTTTTTCCTATTCAATTGGGGTAGATATGGAAATGCAACAAATACGCTATTTTCTGGCGGTATGCGATAAGGGATCGTTTACGCGGGCCGCGCAATCGGCTTTTGTTGCGCAGCCGTCGTTGACGCAAGCAATTAAAAAGCTGGAGGACGAACTGGGCGGGGAGTTATTCAGCCGCGAACGCAGCGGCTGTCGTTTGACATCGCTGGGGCGTTTGGTGGAGCCGACCCTGAGGCAGATTTTTCACGAGGCGCAAACCATCAAGGCCGAGGCTGTCCGCTTCAGCCGCTTGAACACCGTGCCGCTGCGCATAGGCGTGATGGCTACTATTGCCGCGCAACATCTCAGCACGTTCTTTGCCGACTTCCAGCAAGAACGGCCGCATGTGGAATTGGAACTGGTGGTGGATAACGAGTGTAATCTGGCGCAGCAATTGGATGAGGGAAGGCTGGATTTGATGGTCAGTGCGCCGACCTCGCCGCTGCCGGCGCATTTACAGTCCTTAAAGCTGTACGAGGAGCGTTATGTAGTGGTTTTTAACGACAAGCATCGCTTCAATCAATTGGAGGTCATCGATTTGGCGACCATCCAATCCGAGCCTTATCTGGATCGCCTAAACTGCGAATTACGCGAAACCTTGCGCGGCGTTTGCCTGGGCCGGCAGATCAATCTCTATGCGGCTTATAGAAGCAACAGCGAGGAATGGATATTGAGCATGGTGCGGGCCGGGTTAGGCGTGGCGTTGATGCCGGAATTCAGTGTGCCGAAGCGGGGCGATAAGCTCAAAACCCGGTATTTATCCGATCCGGAAATTCGGCGCACGATTTTTGCGGTTTACCAGGACTCGGCGGCGACAAATCCGGAAGTAAACCAGTTGCTGGAAAAGTTAAAAGTTGGGTTTTGACGGGAGCGATTAGCTTATCCGCGTCTTGGCTAAGCAATTGTGTTAATTTGCGCGCAAACCAAACCGCCGCCGCTTAGCCGGGCGAACCCAGATTAATCATCGTTCCCACGCTCCGGCACCACCTCTGTTTTAATCACTGGTGTCACTCATTAACAAGCCGGGGGAGCTTAGACACAAAGCCCAAAATACTATCGGATTACTTTGAAAAACAGTTACAGCCGAGTTTCAACAATTTTTCGAATTGGGATGCTGGTAGTGGCTTGCTAAAAAGTCAGCAAAATCTGGTTCCTGAATACCTGCAACTTGTTCACGAAGGGTGTCGGGCACTTCCCAGAGAATCTCGTTTTTTCTTTCTTCTGGCGTTTTCTGCCAAAGCAATTTGGCATCGTCAATAGTTACCCTTTCAACAATCCCACAAGTTACCCAATCATCATAGACACGATCTCGAGAAGCGATAGCCACTTCTCTAAAGTTCAGGATTAATTAAAATGGTCGCTAACTATCCCGATATAACACGGGCAGCAGTGACGGGATAATCAGCCAGTCAATTGAGGGATTTCAAAAACTTCGACCGTCAACAAGTGGCCGAAACTGCGATCTGAGCGGTTGGGCATCGGTGAACCGCTGCAATGACCATGAAACGGTCGCGTAATTCGTGCTCCATCTTGATGGACATTTGAACGTCTTTAGCCATGCCAGCCTCACGGATATTGTTGAATGATGCTGATTATTCATTTATGCGGTGGATTTCCTACCAAACGCCTGTTCGCGACAAGTTCTAACGCAGCTTTGCCTTCAGCAGTTTCTACATATTGACGCACTTTGTCCATAAGTCGATCCCAAACACGCCGCCAAGTCATCTGCTCAAGCAGTTCAACAGAAATTCCCGTGCCATTGGATAGTCGCTGGAGTAGTTCCGGTGTGGGAGCCTGAAATTGTCTCGCTCGGCTATCGGCGACAGGGATACCAAGAGCGCGAAGGCAAAAGAGTTCATAACGAACACCGTAACACTCAGCCAGTCGGCGGACATAGTGTTCTAACGTTTCGGCATCATGAGGTTTCGGATGCAACGGCCAGCGCTTTTGCACTCAACGCAATTCCCGCTCAACCATGCGCCGACGCACGCTAGGAGGATGATAATCAGCGCGCTCAATGACGGCGCAATTAATGCGTTCTTCTCCCTGCAATAGCGCAGCTACCGTGGCACTGTTCAAGAGTGCGGTAATTTCACCAATAGTACCTTCAGATCGCCGCAAAATCAGCTCGCACAGCGGTGCAGTTGCTAAATGTGAGGGTTCACGCAAGGGCAAAACAGTTTCGAAGCTGGCCAGCAGACGTGCTAATTCCTCGCCAGCCTCCCAGAGTGGTAGTAACAGAGGATGAAACCGATTTTCAAGCTGGTCGTCGCTACGAATCGCAAGATAAGCGTCACGGATACCCAGGCAAACGATAGGAATGCGCAGATCGTTGCCAATAAAACGGAGCAGATTCAACAGTTCGCGTTGCCGCCTAGCCGTTGCGCCGAGTAAATTGTGTACCTCGTCAATTATCAGCATGCGGACGCCGACGGTTCGCATCAGTCGTAATGTCAAGGCCTCACGCACGTCGTGCCGACCATAAAAGCCAACTGGCGTACCCAGTGTAGCCTGCAATGCGGTGTGTAGTCGGTTAGCGGTTGCCTCGGCTGGCATTTGTAGCATGAGGACCGGAATGACCTCGTGTTCACCGTCCTCTGACATCCGCTGGGGATGCGCGCGATGAAACTTTTCGGCAATCATGGTTTTGCCGTTGTTGCTTGGGCCTACTATAAGGATGTTTTTCGGACGCAGTTTGCCAGGCTCGTCGGAAAGTAACGCTTCAAGTTGTAACAATGCTTGGTGGGCACAGGTGTAGCCGATCCATCGCTCGATTCGAAGGCGAGCTAGACGCTCTGCACTGGGTAACATGGCCAGTGAGCGCGCTTCTGGACCTAAATGGCTAAGGCTTACCATGCTTCGATGTCATCAAACGGGCGTACTGGACCAATATCAACTGTCGACGTGGTATTCTCAATTTGAGATGACTCCCTCTCTAGCTTCGAACCCAATTGGCGGCGCGTCCGGTTGCGGCGGGCTGTGCGCGTAAGCGTCTCGGCCTTACGCTCAATCTCACGCATTTCATCAATGGCGGCGAACAAACTGGCTTCGTCGACCGCAGTGCGTCGCTGTTCACGCAGACGTTTTCGCGCTAGTTTGTGCTCCCATAGGCTGATAGCCGGTCGAGACAACATGCGATACGGTACTTCCAGGTAGACATTATGCTCTTCATCAAGCACGAAAATTCGTGACAAATCGCGGGGATCGCGGCGAATCAGCAAAGGAGTTGGCTGATTGCGCAACTGTATCCATGGACGTAGCGCATTGCTGTAGTAAGTAATGTGATCAATCGTAATACCGTCCCGTTGTAAAGAGCGGCGCACTACTGGCAGGAAGTCGATCAGGAAGGTGCGTGGGTCACGTGGTATTGGTATCGTTTTGTTGGCGGCAATAAGCGACTGGAGACCTTGCTGGTAGCGATGCAAGGGAATATCGTCATCCATACCTTCGTGCGGCCGCAGGTGGTAATACTTGGTAATCGCGACGGCAAACCAGCGTTCAAGTTCCTCAAGTGTTAGACAGGCCGTCTTGTCACTATCATAGCCACCGCGTTGGGTTGGATTTGAAAAGGTTGTACCGGGCAAAGCATGAACTAGCTGCATCAACGTGCCAATAACGCGCTCGACGACTCCGCCGTAATGAGGCAGGCCAGGTGGTCGCCATTCGATGGCAATGCCATGCTGAGCACAGCCCCGTTCAAATGCTAGCGAATGAAATTCTGAGGCGTTATCGACGCCGATACGACGCGGCTTACCGTTGACGGGCCAGCTTGCTTCAATGTCCCGCTGTTGTAACCACGGCGCCTTATCACTGGCTACCAGGGCCAGACAAAGGCCAACACTGGTGGCCGAGGGCGCCTCAAGCGATAGATGGAACCCGGCAATGCAGCGACTAAAAACGTCAATGGCCACCGTTAGCCATGGTCGGCCAATCGGTGAACGATCCACTGGATCGACGATAATCAGATCGACTGGCGTATGGTCTATTTGTAGCCAGTCAAGAGGAATATCAGAGGTTGGCGTGATGCCGTAAATCGGCTTGATTTCAGGATGGGGCTCGCCGCGTTGACAGTGTTCAGCCGGAGATAAGGTTTTCAAGCGGCGGCGGATAGTACTCTCAGAAGGCGGCGCTAATCCAGCTTTTAAGCATTGATTCCGGATTGCAAACACGAGTTCGGCTGCTGACCGTTTTTGCCGCGTAAGAAAAATTTCGGCTATCAGGCCACGGAGCAAATTTTCGCGAGGTGCGGCAAGTCGCTGTTTACCTCGCCCACCATTGGAGCCACCCGGCAATAGCGCAGTGAGTTCGCCGCCGGACTCGCGTAACCGTTGAATTAGCCGGTACACCTGCCTTTCGGATAACCCCAATTCAACGGCGGCTTCATGCGCTTTCTCGCGAGAACAATACTGGATTTCAAACAACGGACGCAAGACGACAGCACGGCGATACGCTTCATTCCATTCGCATTCTGCAATCTGAGAAAGGTCAGTCATAGTGCCCCCTTTGCGACGTGCTGACGTCGACTTTAACAATTTGCAGCTTACTGACATCGGGTTAGATGGCTGCTGTCATCGACTATGACATTTTAGTTTGTGGATAGCAAGGTAATACGCGAGCTTTGCTAATGACTGCTGACAACGGCTTCGGAAAGTCACAGTAGGCTTATTGAGTTACGTACATGTGTTATAATTCGTACATCCTTTTCGGACGGAATTAGAGCATGTCACGCGTCTTTGCTTACTGTCGAGTGTCGACCACTGACCAGACCACCCAAAATCAAAGTCTGGAAATTCAATCTGCGGGTTTCACCATTCAGCCGCATCGTTTGATTGAAGAAAGCATCAGTGGTTCCGTCGCTGCTAAAGAACGACCTGGCTTTAATAAACTGATCGAGCGGCTGGAAGCGGGTGATGTGTTGGTTGTGACCAAACTGGATCGGCTCGGTCGCAACGCCATGGATGTCAGAGCCACGGTCGAGCATCTTTCTAATTCCGGCGTGCGGGTCCATTGTCTGGCGTTAGGCGGGGTTGATCTCACCAGTTCTGCCGGCAAGATGACCATGCAGGTCATTGCTGCGGTCGCCGAGTTTGAGCGTGACTTGCTGATTGAGCGAACCCAAGCGGGCATTAGTCGCGCGAAGGCGGCGGGTAAACAGTTCGGACGGCCGCCGGCACTTAATGCGGAAGCGCGTGCTGACGTTGTCAAACGCTTGGCCGCTGGCAGCAACGTTTCGGAGTTGGCTCGGGAATTCAAAACCACTCGGCAAACCATTATGCGGATTCGGGAAGCGGCGATGAAATCACCGCAAACTGACAATACGGTCCACTCGTCTGGGGAGTAACTGATGAATCATTTATATATGGAACGGCACGATGACAAAGACAACATGCATCGTTTTTATCAAATGTTTGTGACACCGGGCCTGTTTGACGATTGGTCACTGATTAAAGAGTGGGGCAGGGTAGGTTCTCCCGGCACCGTCAGAAAGGAGTGGTTCGATACCCTGGAAGAAGCCATAGCAGCCGGAAATAAATTGTGTGCGGGCAAATGTAAAAAAGGTTATCGCCCTTTGCGGGCAGATGACCTACGTCCAGCTACAACGATGGATTTCACAGTAATATTTGGGGAAGTACCGGCGTAAAAGCCTAAAGCATGGTGGCCTCAGTTTGTTAGCCTACTATAATGTGCCAAGCAGATTTTGTGGATAACGACACTAATTGACGCACGATACCCATAAATTATGCCGGGAAACAGCAAGAAAAAATGGAAAATATCAATTCAGATATCAATATCATCGGCAGCATCCCTGACTTCAGTCTGATACAGACCTCATTAGAACTCTTCGCCAAAGGTAAAGACCAGGTTGATCTAAAGGAGTTGGTGGTCACCAATAATACTTTTGACTTCAGAACTGAAAGCGCCCGCACAAGATTTTTAACTGCGGTCAGTGGAAGTATTTTGGTATTTGCCAACGAAACCCACAAAGCTCTGATTGAAAATCTCTTTAATACGCCTGGGCAAGAAACGATTAAACGAAAAGTGATCTTTTGGCAGTTACTTTTTGGCAACGAGTTATTCCTTTCGATTTCAAAAAACGTTTATGCCAAGGCTTACTTTTCAGGCCGAACAACCTTGATTGGAAAGGAGGTCTTTGCTTATCTGAAAGATCTGCAAACTGCATCGCCAAAACTAAAGTCCTTTTCAGACTCAACCCTAGACAGAATAGCCTCTAAATATCTGACTATTCTAAAAAAACTGGAAATGGTCAATGGCGTGATCAAGAAGCAAATCCTCAATGTCAGATTGACTGAGTACGAGATTTTATTCTTTGTGTATCTCGTCATGAGCGTTGATAGCTCGACTCGAGATATTTTAAAAAATCCATATCGTGAATTTTTCTTTCTCGAGAAATCAGAGTTAATACAGGCACTCAAAAATATAAAATACATGCCATTTATAGATCTCACGTCAACGGGCGAAACCCTAAATGTGGAATTGAAATTGTCACCCAAGGAGTTGGTCGATGCCATTTCTCACTGAGCATAAACAAAAGTTCGACGATCTTCGCGCAGCATTGCATGAAGACAACCGGACGCAGCTTAAACGCTCCGCCAATGGTGGTAATACAGTGTTGTTTGTCTACCCGCCTGCCGAGGAAGAAGAGTACATCAGCAAGGCGAAAGAACTTTATCCAGACGGGCATTTTATTGATGTCGCCGAACTATTCGTCAGAACTATCGACTCGGTCGGAATTGAGGATTTCAAACAATTTTACAAAGACCACATCATGACGCCTTCTGTCGTATTTACAAATGAAGACTCTAATTGCTTGTTCTCTCTGATTGTCGATGAAATCTGTACGGCCAGCCAAGACGGCAAGACAACCTTTCTGATCCACACTGGCGCCCTTGAGGGCACCGGTATTGAAAACGTCAATATCATGGAGCACAAGTCGGTGATGTCGCAGGGGATCCCGTTAGTCATTTGCTATCCTTCGACCTACAAAAATGAAGAGCTCCTGTTCCTAAACCATAAATCTGCATCCAAATATCGATGCAACCTCGTCAAGTAACGGATTATAGAATGCCGAAGATCAAAGAACTGCTAGAACTCAACCTTGATGTCGATATCAAGAATGTTATCGACCTTGAAGACCAAGCCGAGGATGAAATCCGCTACGAAATCGACAACTATATCGTTACGGAAAACATTGGAAAGCACCTAGCCAGTTTTGCATCAATTTTTAACTCAAATATTAAGGAAACCGGTGTATGGGTTTCCGGATTTTATGGCTCAGGTAAGTCCTACTTTGGCAAGATGTTAGGGTATCTGCTCGCCAATAAAGAAATTATGGGTACCCCCGCCATCGAGCGGCTTATTCCTCGTCTTGCAGGACTCAAAGATGCGGCGCTGATTGAAAATGACCTCCGTAAAATCTCCACTGGTCATACTCGCGTTGTCTCGTTAGACATTGCTAAGCAAAACACCGAAAAGGGTCTGGCCTTTACGTTGTTCCGCAATTTTCTGAAAAATCTCGGTTTCCTGGATACGGTTTACGGTTATGTAGAGTACCAACTCTATTTGGATGGAGACTATCCAGCCTTCATGGCAAAAGTGAAGGAAGTCACCGGCGAAGATTGGTTGGAGCTACGCAGAAGCTCCATGCGAGTTGCCGCAACGATTCGCAAGGTCATGACAGCGTGGAAATACACCGAAGTTGAATACGATCAAACCATTAACCACCTGAACTCAATCATCAGTGACTTCAGCGCGGCCAAACTCAAGGATGAACTGGAACGCTATCTCGAAAAATACAAAGACGAGACCATCGTTTTTATTTTCGATGAAGCCAGCGAAGCCATCAGTCAGCATAAATTCAACTTGCTCGATCTCGAAGGACTCAGTGAGTCGCTTTCTGGTATTTCCTCCAAAGTTTGGACCGTGGCCATCGCTCAAGAAAAACTGGATGACGTTATCAACAATAACAACATAAGCAAGAGCCAGCTAACCAAGGTAACAGACCGCTTCAAAACCAAAATTCACTTAGAAGCTACAGAAGTTGATGTGATTATCCGCAACCGGCTGTTGCAAAAAACCGAAACAGGCAATAAGCAACTGGCGGCATTTTTCGATGCCAACGCCGGCAAAATTGCCGAAAACACCAATCTCAAATCGTCCTTTCCAACCAAGTCGGACAACAAAGAGCTGTTCAGCATCTATTACCCTTTTCATAAATATCAGTTTGAGCTCCTGCAAAAATTCCTATTTGCCTCGAATGCGTTGACGGCAACGCAAGTTGCTGCTCGTGGCATGATAATCACTACCTTTGATGTGTTGCGGAATAAACTTGGGGATCTGGACACCTTCAATTTCGCAACGGCTTTTGATATCTGCGATGAAGCCCAAACTGCGCCACCGGCTACCCTGATTAACAAGTACGATTCAGCGCGTCAGATTCTCCAAGACACAGCGATTGATGGCGTTAGGCTACTTAAAGCCATTCATTTTCTTTCGGCATCGGAAGTAGTTAGTACCACTGCCGAGAATATCGCCAAAGTTTATATTGCCGATGTCGATGACTATTTCACCTCAAAACCGCTGATTGATCAGTCGCTCGAAAAACTGACATCGGCAAAGGTTTTGCTGGAATCGAATAACAATTTCAAGATTACCTCCGATCTTGAAACCAAACTGCTGGATGAAATGAACGACTTTACGGTCGAGCACTTCATCCGCAAGCGAGAGTTGATAAACCGTTTACAGAAAAACAGCCTCATCAAAGCCATTGCCGGGATTACCGATAACAGCGTTACTTACAATTTCCAGGTCACCTCAGATTTGGGCGATGAGCTTATAGGTTCCTCGAACAAAGAACTTGGTATAGAAGTTTGCAGTTTGTACAACATCTCCGACAATCGCATCGATTTCATTGAAACGACCAAGCTTCAAACCCAAAACAACAAAAATAAAATCACCCTGATTCCCGATAACTCGGACTACGCCGAAATCAATCACCTCATCGAAGAGATTCAGCGTTTTTCTTACATGGCCGACAAATACGGCAATGACAGCGATACCAATGTCCGGCAGATCATCCGAGAGTTTTTCATCATCAAAGATGAAAAAGAGAAAGACCTGCTTAACCTAATCAACAAGGCTTATACCAACAGCACGGCTGTGTATCTTTTCAATGCGGTCCTGCTCAACGAAACCAACTTCAAGTCCGAAGTGAATGCGTTGCAGAAGAAGGTGCTGGACAATGTCTTCAACAAGCGCCCATCCAAACAACTTTCCGAGGCACTAGCCCTTTCCATCATCAAAGAAGTTCAGGATGACAAATTGGTCCGCTTCAATGATGGCAGTGACTTTGCTTTCTTTGACAGCAAAGGGAATTTCGTCGGAGAAGCACTTCAGTGCATCGAAGCCATCACCAGCAAAATCAAAAAGCAATACCTTAGCGGCAAAGACCTAGAGTTAGAACTAAAAGTAGCGCCCACCGGATACGAATATGGCACCGTAGCCACCTTGGTAGCGGTCCTCTTTCGAGCGGGTAGGCTAACTGCAAAATTCAATGGCAAAGATGATTTGTTCTCGTACCGTGATGATGCGGTTCCCGCCATTTTTTCATCCAGCAAAAACTTCCAAAAAGCCTCGTTCAAATCCCTCTCCAAGTCGCTGACGACCGCTCAGAAAAACGACATCGTTCAGGTATTACGTGACCTCAAGATTGAAGACATCACCCAAGAAAAAGTCGATTGGAATACCAATGATTTTCAACTGATTGATGCGGTTCGTAGCTTGTCCGAGTATTACATCAACGCCGTTCGCACAATGACCAAAACACAGGTGGATTTTGTGTCCTTGTTTGGCAATGAAACTGACCTGGTCGGCAAACTGCACGAATTCTCCGGAAAAGTGACCGAAGGCAACTTCTTGGACACCGCGGAGAGTTTTCTATTGAACCGGGCGGAGTTTATGGCAACGGTCAAAAAGATTGAGAAAATCGAAAAATTCATCAAGACCAATCTCCCAAGAGCTCGTAGCATTAAACTATTTGTCGATGAGCTTAAGATCGAACTCGAAAAAGCCAATGCATCCACACCTGAGTTTGAAAGCTCGATTGCACGGTTTTTAGACATCTACGCCAAGTCGGTGGTAGATAACTATAAGGAGTTGCTTGCCGAGGGGCAGAAGCTGAAGGACGGCTATCACGCACTGATTTCGGCAGCGAATAAAAAGATGAGCGATGCGCATAGTGAGCTGCGCAATGCCGCCAATACCACCCAAGCTGAAATCCAAAAGTTTCCTGAAGCCCTCAATCGCCAACTGCTAGCGCAGGTTAAAGCCATTGCGGACTATGCGGTTAAACGGATCAACGATGCGGTCAGTCTTGATTACACCATTAAGTGCGCAAACTGCCATTTTTCGCTGTCAGAGATGATCAATAACACCTCGCTCGCGCCGCAGAAACTATCGGAATTAGAAGTGGCGAGTATGAGCATTGTCAAAGAGGCGCCGCAGGTTCCTGAGCCACCTGTGACCACTCCCGGCTCCGAAGGCACAGCGACATCAACGCCAACGCCTGCTCCAAAATTACCAAAAAAATTGTCGCTTAAAATTTCCCGCCAAACCACGGTGGGTGAGTTTAAAAAAATGCTTCAGATCCAGTTACAGCACGTTGCTGGTATGCAGGACGCCGACGAAATCGAAATTGACTTCTAAAGAACAACCTAGCCCATGAAACTTTCCGAACACGTCAAAACCATCCGCGAGCTGATCTATAGCGCATTTGTTAACCAATTTGCCCGCTTAGGCATTACGGCAGAAACCCAGCGTGATCTGGCGCTCGATCCAGAAGCCATGGCTGCACGCAATAAGCTGGACGCCATTATAGCCAATCACATTGAAGAAACCGGTTCCTATCAAGGTGCCTATGAAAAGGCGTTGGATGAATACACATTTACGCTCTTCAACCGGCTAGCCGCGCTCAAGGTGATGGAGTCCCACCGGATGTTTCCGGAAGTGATTACCAAACGAGTTGAAAATGGCGGACGCTCTTTCGGTCATCGGGCATGGCTGGAGGAAAATCCGGCAATGGCAGCTGATGAACTCGAAGGATTGCTGCCGTATATTCGCGATGCCTTTGATGCGTTGGGGCGGGAAATCCGGCTTTACTCTCAGGAAAGCACTTACGACATGCTGCCCTTTGTGCTCGACCTGAATGTCATTATCGGTGCAGTGAATGCCGTCGAAGAAGATAAAGACGTGGGGGCGGAAATCTGGCAGTCGGATGACATTATGGGTTGGCTTTATGAAAGCTATAACCTGTCCAAAAAGCAAGCATTCAAAGATTCCGGCGCCAAAATCGAATTCGATAAGGTATCGCTAACTTCGCAAATCTACACCCCAAGATGGGTAGTGGAGTTTTTGGTCAACAACTCGCTGGGTAAGCTCTATCTGGAGATGTATCCCGACTCTGAAATCAAGCGGCGATACAAAATTGCCAACGCGCCTGCCTCCCGAGTCCGCACACCCAAGTCGTTACACGAAATCCGCCTGATTGATCCGGCCACCGGCTCGGCTAATTTTCTGTTGTATGCTTTCGACTTTTTCTATGCGCTTTATCAGGACCAGATTGACAACTACGGTGAAGACTACGAAGAAGACGATATTCCCAAGTTAATTATCGAGAACAATCTTTATGGCGTGGATTTGGATGATCGGGCTATTCAGATTGCCCAGTTGGGGCTTTATATCAAGGCGCTGCGTAAGAATAGCCGGGTACACATTGAAAAATTCAATGTGGTGTCATCGGATTTTTATTTGCCGGATTTTGATGTCGTCGCGGAATCGTTTACCGATAGTTTGGCCAAAGATCCTCTTCAAAAGCAGTTAATTAAGGAAATTTGGGCTGATCTTCAAGGGGCTTATCAGTTTGGTTCGTTGATTCGAGTGGAAGAACGGTTCAATGCCAAGTTTGGCGAAATCTACGAGAAGATGAAGGCGCCTCAAGGCGATATCTTTGCCACCGGCGAATACTTGAGTATCGAAAAGTTCAAAGATCAATTTTTCAGTGATTTGCATAATGCGGTTTCTGTCTATAGCCAAAAGAGTGGCAATGCTTTTCTCCAAAGTAAATCCAATGATGCCATAACTTTTCTTGAAATTCTGATTCAAAAATATGATGTGGCGGTGGCGAATCCACCATATACCGATTCAGGGGATTTTGGATCCGAATTGAAGGGATTTATTGAGGAAAATTATAAGAAACCCCATGGATTTCATACCAATTTGTATGCAACTTTTATTAAGCGCTGTCTTGAATTGACAAAGGATGACGGCCTATTTGCAACCATTCATCCTCACACTTTTATGTTTATTAAGACATTTGAAGGAGTTCGTGAATATATAATTAATAGTTATCATATTGATCTGCTTGTAGACTATGGACAAGATCGAATCAATCTCTTTCGCTCTGACATAAGCCTTGATGCTACTTTTTACATTCTGAGGAAAAATAAATTAGATCAACCAAGTGTATTTTTAAATATTACTGAAAATATTCAAGAGAAAAACAAGTATGGCGTTCTGAATGATGTTTTTAATAATTTACTTGGCGGAACAAATAATCCAAGAATATTCACTATTAACCAAGATAAACTAAAAGTCATTAATTCTTATCCATTTATATACTGGTTAAGTGACATATTTCGAGAGAAGTTTTCTGGTGGTGGACTCTCTAAATATTACAAAGACATTAATGTTGGCATGCAAATTCCTGGCGGGAATGAAAGGTATTTGCGATTGTGGTGGGAGCACAATCTATCGGATGCATATATGCTTTATTCAAAAGGAGGGGCATTCAAAAAATGGTATGGTAATCTGTGGTTAACAGTCCCAAAAAATATTTTACATAAATTATCATCAACAGAAACAAATCGGCAAAAATTATTAGCTGTTACATGTGGCCGACAGTCATCAAAAGGCGTTTCATTTCGAATAAAGTATTCTGACACTTTGGTTGATAATGGAACGATGAATCTTTTTCTAAAAAAAGAAACTGAAGCATATTTTTTTCTGGGATTACTTAACTCAAAGGTATCTTCCTATGTATTCAGGTGTTTAAATCCAACAGTAAACAAACAAGCAGGTGACTTAAAAAGGATACCGAATTCAAAGCCAGAATCTGAAATTCTTTCATCTGTTACAGTATTATCTAAGGCGTGTGTCGAAATAAATAAAAAGTTGGGTTTTTATTCAATAGTTGAATCATTTCAGTTTAAATCGCCTTTATTAATGTTTCCGGAAATGCATTTAAACTTTCGTCTTTTGTGCTTTCTATCCTATGAAAACCACCTTCTCACTCAAGTCCTTCTCAATGAAGCAATAATCAACGAAAAAATCTTCGAAGTCTACGAACTGACCCCAGAAGACAAAGAGATGGTTCTTGCCAAAGAGGGTAAAACTATCGGCGGATTTCCAGTTCTCTCAGAAGCTCGCAGCGCCTACCTTGCCGATATCGAAGCGACAAAAGAGTTTCCGTTAGACAATATTCGTGCGTTCATAGAGTCCCTACCGGCATTTACTCTGGATACGCTACAGATTTCAGAACTTTTTGCAAAGTTTGAGAATCTGTACCAAAGCAACAACGACCTTGAAGAGTTTTGTATCCGTAATCAAATCAATCCGATCAATGTGTGGTACCTCTTCAAGCAAAGTGGAGTTCTTCCTGTTCAGCGGACAAAGACTATTGCTTTGGAGTTCTTGGCAGATATCGTTCGAGAGATATTGAATGAGGATAATGACGGCGTCGTTCCGCTAGTTCGCAACGCTGGAGAAGAGATTCTCCTTGACCGTATAGAAAAAAAGTTTATTGAAAAGGGCTTTTCATCGGCTCAGTATTCCACCTTTCCAACCATTCTTGGAAAAGAGCTTAATGAGTATCTGAACAATAACTTTTTTCCAGAGTTTTCAAATTTATTAAATCCTTTTAGACATCTCCCAATGACGCCTTTTATCTGGCATATCACTTCGGGGCAAAATCGGGGCTTTGATGCTTTTGTGATTATCTATAAGTGGAATCGTGACAAACTGTATACCCTCAAGTCGGTTTATATTGAAAAACGTGAGGCAGCGTTACTAAATCGTCAGTCTGACTTACTCAACGAAAAAACCGCTCAGGCCGAAAACGAGAAGGACCTGATCTTTCATCAACTCAAGGAAATCGAGTCGTTGAAGAAAAAAATCGATGAACTGCTGGCCGAAGGTTACGATCCCAAGCTCGACGATGGCGTGGGCAAAAACATTGCCCCACTACAAAAAAAGGGCATGCTGGCCTATGAGGTGTTGAATGCCGGGCAATTAAAGAAATACCTCAACGCAGATTGGTAAGGGGCTTACATGGAGTTTTCGCAATTACTAACCCTGTTTCAGGAAACGCATCAGGAGCTACAGAACCGGGCGGCTCGCTCGGTGGATATTGCTTTGGTGGTTCGAAATTGGCTGTTTGGCTGGTACATCGTCGAATTTGAGCAGGCCGGCGCCGACCGAGCCGAGCTGTACGGTAAAAATCTAATCAACCGCTTGTCGGCCGAGCTTAAAACTCTGGGATTGAAAGGTGTTTCATCGACGAGTCTCAAGCAATGCCGCGCCTTTTATAGTGCTTACCAAAACATTGGTCAGACATTACCTGACCCATCTTCGACGCAAACGACCGATTGGCAAAACATTCGCCAGACACTGTCTGGCGAATCTAATTTAGCCGTAGAGGGTAATCCGGATAGGGTGCGGACACTGTCTGTGGAATTAGCCAGCCGCTTTACGCTGGGTTGGTCGCACTATGTAACCTTGCTGACCGTATCCAATGCCGATGAACGCCGATTTTATGAAATTGAATCTCGTGCCAACAGTTGGGGTGCTCGTGAGCTGGAACGGCAAATTTCGGCATCGCTTTATGAGCGTTTGGGACTGAGTCGCGACCAGGCGGGTATCAAGGAACTCTCGAAAACGGGCTTGGTGATTGAAAAAGCGTCGGATGTCATCAAGAACCCGTATGTCCTCGAGTTCTTGGATCTGGAAGAGAAAAGTGCTTATTCAGAGCATGAGTTGGAAACGGCCATCATCGATAAACTTGAACACTTCCTGCTGGAATTGGGAAAAGGCTTTTTGTTCGAGGCCAGACAGAAACGCTTCACCTTTGAAAACGACCATTTCTATGTGGATTTGGTGTTTTATAACCGCCTGCTGCGCTGCTACGTTTTAATTGATCTGAAACGCGACAAGCTTACCCATCAGGACTTGGGACAGATGCAGATGTATGTCAATTATTTTGACCGCCATGTAAAAACCGAAGACGAGTTGCCGACCATTGGGATTGTGCTTTGCCATCGTAAAAATGATGCGTTAGTCGAGCTGACTTTGCCGAAAGACTCCAATATTTTCGCATCAAAATATCAACTCTATCTGCCGTCCAAAGAAGAATTAAAAAAGCAATTGGAAGCAGCAGCCGGGATTGAACATAAAGACAAATCCGATCAAGAGAGTGATAGCGATGTTTGATAAATGGTTCAATCAGGATATAGACAATGTGCTTGCCAAGCGCAATCAGGTGGTTGTGATTGACGAGTCCGCTCATCTGGATTTGCTGCAAAAAGTTTTACCTGCCAAGTACAAAGTTTTTGTCGTTAATAACGCCATTGAAGAGCTGGAATGTAAGTACACCATCGAAAAACATCACCGGCAGGACAAGGTGGTGGTGTTGACGCCCACCCCTAAAAAGCAACTGACCTTTATTCGGGACTACTGTGAAACCTGCGGCTGTGTTGAGATCAATAAGCTTGAGAATTACTTAACTCAAAAAGTCTTTGACAAGCTGGGACTAAACATCAATCTGGCTTCCGAAAAGCTGAAGGCTGCGGCCCATCAAAGTATCGGTAAGGGGTTGGAATATTGGGACGGACTTTGCCGTGAGGGTGAAGGACGTTTGTTCAATATCAATACCGATATTTTGCCTTTTATTCACGATCCTGAAGGCTTTTGCGCCAATCAAAAACCTGTAGTCATCAAGGCTTTTTTCGAGAGGATCAATATCTGGTTGGGACGAGATCCGATTGACCAGCCGCCGAAGACCTTGGCGCAGGAAGTGGCAGAAAAAATTTTAGGATCACTGCTAGAGAGCAAGCCTGAAAAGAAATACCTGGACGTGTATTCCAAATGGGTCGATTCAAAGTCCTTCGAAGACTCACTGTATCAATATTGTAAAGCGTTGCAGGCCCAACACCAGGTGGTGGAACTGTGGGGCGTTCATCCCGAACATCCTTTTGATTCGGTGGATTTGCGCTGGGTTAACGATATTGCACAGCATCTTACCGACCCTAAATACATCAAAGCCAAACTGCCGCGACTACAGGCCCGCTCCAAAACAGCGATTGGCAGTCAATGGCGCAAAGGGTTGTGGCGACGAATTTTGCAATTGCTTGAGCTTGATACGACAAAGATCAAAGCGATTTCATCTTTGGATGATGCCTTGATTTATTACACCAGCGAACTTTACCCAATCGATACCGCCATCCGGGGTATTTACGAAGAGTTCTGGGGTGACGATGACATCATCCGCCCATTTCAGGCGTTTTATAACGAACTGATGTCGCCTTTCCTGTTCAAGTGGTTTCAAAATTTCGACAGCTATCAGGTAAACCAGAAAGGCTTATTGCTCGACAGGATCCAATCGGCTCAAGGCAAAATTGCCGTCATTGTCGGGGATGGTATCGCCTATGAAATTTCCCAGCGTGTGATTGCTAAGCTTGGAAGTAGCGTCAAAGTGGACAACCAGTTCCGTTGCTGCGGCATGCCCTCGGAAACTGAAAACAATATGAGCTTGTTGTACCGAAATGACGGCATTATCGAGTCTGTGCATAGCAAGCGCGAAGAGTTTCTCCGCGCCCAACTGTCCAAAAGTGTTCGATTTATTCAGCTTGATGATATTGGGATGCAACACCTGGATGTCGAGGTGCTGATCTGTTCCTACAAGGACATTGACGATATTGCTGAAAAACTGCAACACCAGGCCTTGAAGTTTATCGGTACGATCGAAGATACCCTGGCTGAAAAAATTCAGTTCTTGCTCAAAAACGGATTCCAGGAAGTAGTCGTAACCTCTGACCATGGCTTTGTATTGACCGGCATTCTGACGGAAGCGGATAAGGTTGAAGTTCAGTTTACCGGCGAATTTATTAAGGCCGAACGCTATGTTCGTGCGGTGGAAAAGCAAAACATCAGTTCCGACTTCATCGAAATCAAGCAGAGTTATGGTCACTACCAGTACCTTTACTTTGCCAAGGGAATGAAACCTTTTAAAACGCCGGGCAAATATGGCTATGCCCACGGCGGCTTGGCACCACAAGAGCTGATTATTCCGTTTGTGATATTTACCTCGCAAGGTTCGGACGTCCATGATTTGACGGTGTCCATCGTCAATCAAAGCCAGTTGAATGGCGTCGTTGGGGAAAACTATTCCATTCACCTCAAAGCGGAAGAAAATAACGCAGATTTACCCGATGCAGAGCGAAAGGTGCAACTGCTGTTTTTAGATAAGGGCAAGAAATTCAATAAAAGCGACATCGTGACACTGAAAGCCGGTGAACTGATCAAAAAAGAATATGTTTTTGATGGCCACCCAAGTATCGATGTAATTGTGATTGATGCTTTATCCAAGCAGACCTTGGTCAAAGTGTCGGTCACCCAGATTGTCGCCAGAGACCTTGGCGGTCTTCTTTAAAAAGAACATCGACTATGCACAGGATATTGGACTAATGAGTATCGTTTTAGATGAATTGGATGAAAAGCTACTGGAGCATTTTCGGGGCTTTGT
This sequence comes from Nitrosomonas sp., assembly GCF_019752415.1. Taxonomy (GTDB): domain Bacteria; phylum Pseudomonadota; class Gammaproteobacteria; order Burkholderiales; family Nitrosomonadaceae; genus Nitrosomonas. The sequence continues at coordinate 10,600 of NZ_JAIEME010000047.1, read as the reverse complement.
CGTTAAGAAGGATTTGGTGCAGTTGCTTAAGGTTGGCGAGAATGTCCCGGTGTTTGTACTTGAATATTTGATCGCCAATTCCTGCTCTACGAATGACGAAGAAGCCATTAAAAAAGGCTTAGATAACGTTAAACGCATACTGAGCGAGCATTATGTCAACCCGGAAGAAAGCGCGTTGATTCACGCCAAAATAAAAAATCAAGGTCGCTACAAGATTATTGACAAGGTCAGTGTTGAGCTTGATTCGAAGAAGGATGTGTATTGGGCCAGACTGCAAAACAGTAACATCAAAAACGCCAATATCAGCGAAAGCCTGGTTCGCCAGCACGAGAAGATGATGCTCGGTGGGATTTGGGCGATCATCGAAATGCGCTATGACCCCGATATCGTCATCGGCTCCACAATTTATCCGTTTGTGGTCGAAGACATTAAGCCTATTCAGTTATCCAATTTTGAAAACGCCAACTTTGTACGCAACAGGTCTCACTTCACCAAGAGCGAATGGATCGATATTCTTTTGCGCAGTTCCGGTATCGAGCCAACGGCAGAGGGAGTCACCGATCGTATCAAGATGCTGATAGTGTCGAGACTAATTCCACTCGTAGAAGCAAATTTCAACTTCATTGAACTGGGGCCGCGTTCTACCGGTAAATCCTATGTCTTTAAAGAGCTCACGCCCTATGCGGTTCTGATTTCTGGTGGCCAGGGAACTGTCGCCAAGTTGTTTGTACACGGTTCCACCGGCAAGGTGGGCGCAGTCGGGCAATGGGATACGATTACGTTTGATGAGGCAACCGACAAGCTCTTCAAGGAAAAAGATGCGATTCCATTGATGAAGGATTACATGGAATCAGGCTCTTTCTCTCGGGCAGGCGCTGGCGGTGAAATTTCGGGCAGTGCATCCATTGTTTTGAACGGTAATATCAATCAACCGGTTGAAACGGTATTGCAGCACTCACATCTGTTTAGCCCGTTGTCCGAAGAAGTGAATAACGACATGGCCTTCCTGGATCGGATCCATTTTTATCTTCCAGGCTGGGAAATGTTGAAGTTTGCACCCAAGCACTTCACCAAGAATTTTGGCTTCAGTACCGACTTTTTCTCGGAATGCCTAAAGTCACAGCGTAAGCAAAATCAAACGGACGTCATCGAGAAGTTTTTTGCACTGGGTCCGCATCTCAAGCAACGCGATACCAAACCAGTTAAGAAAACCGTTTCCGGCTTAATCAAGCTTATCCATCCAGACGGGAATTACACCAAAGAGGATGTGCGTGAATATTTGACCATTGCCCTAGAGATGCGTCGCCGGGTTAAAGAGCAGTTAAAGCGTATTGGTGGCATGGAGTTCTGGGATACCAATTTCTCCTATATCGACAAAGAAACGCAGGAAGAAACCTTTGTCTCCCTGCCGGAAGAGCGCGGCTCACACTTGATCGAAAATTCGCCACTATCGCCTGGTGTTTGCTACACGGCAACCAGTGATGGTGACAATCTGACTTTGATCAAGATTGAAACGGCGGTGGTTGCTGGTAGCGGCAAGCTAAATATTTCCGGCACCAATAATGCCGCACCCAAAGAAGACATTAAGAACACCTACCAATACATCAAGGCTAACGAGAAATCGATCCTCAATGAGCAACACTCGCTGAAAAACTACGACATCTCGATACAGATCACCTCGCTGTTAGGGGCTAATGTCTCATCAGGCATTGGTGCTGCAACGTATGTGGCCATTCTATCGGCTATCTACAAGCGAAACCTTAAACCTGCTCTGGGCGTGCTCGGCAATATTTCAGTGGGTGGCGCCATCGAGCGAGCACTGAACTTTACTGACAAAGTTTCTATGCTGTCCGAGAACGGCGCCAAGATGGTTCTGGTGCCTATGTCCAATATCAATGAGCTTCAAGACTTGCCGCCGACTGTACTGGGTGAAACTGATGTGCCATTTTACGGCAATAATCAGATGTTGATGCAGAAGGTGATTTTGAGTGAATAGGGAAATGGAATGGTGTCATAGCCCGAATAATTGTGAGAGTAGCTCTTGGACATAGATGATCTGAAATTGCATTTACAGCGTCATTTCAGTGATGGCCTTGTTACCGTTATTGGTTCTGGTCTCTCATGTGCTGAAGGTCTTCCAGGTATGGGAGAACTGGCGCATTACCTTAAATCCACAATCGGAGTTGGCTTGGCACCCTCTGATGTGGATCATTGGGCAAAGCTGTTACCACTTATTGAGGCAAAGGGTTTGGAAGCGGCAATGCTTGACTTAGCTCCCACGTCAACATTAGAAGCTGAGATTGTCGCCCGTACCGCAGAATTGATAGCCAAACGAGAGCAGGAAATTATTAGCCTAGTGTTTGCTAGGAAGAAAACGCTCCGCTTCACGCGATTGCTGTCACATCTCCTTAAACCTCAAACCGGACTTCCGGTCGTGACGACTAATTATGATAGGCTCGTCGAAATTGCCGCTGAGGAAGCCGGACTTGGCGTCGACTCCATGTTTGTCGGCCACTTTGCCGGCACATTGAATGAGCAGGAAAGCCGTTTAAGTTTTTTGCGAGAAGTGAATTTGCGAGCCAAGCAAGTGCAACGTCGCTATAGGCCTCGGATCAACATCTTCAAACCCCATGGCAGTCTCGATTGGTATCAGCGAGACGGTAATCCAGTGCGCTACTCTGGCGATCTTCCATCTCCAAGGTTGATTATAACGCCAGGCCTGAACAAGTTTCGCAACGGCTACGAAAGTCCGTTTGATAAACACAGGGAGCGGGCTAATTCAGCCATCGACCGCGCCTCACGATTTTTAATTATTGGATACGGTTTCAACGACGACCATCTCGAAACGCACCTGACGCCTCGTATTCGTAATGGGATTCCTACACTTTTGTTGACTCACTCACTGTCTCCCAATGCGATGAAGCTTGCAAGCGAATGTCCAAATGTCATCGCCATCCAACACGCCGTGGTTGGTACTAGCAAAGGGGCATCCATATTTATCAACAAGGTTGAGAGTCAAATCGCCGACCTTGCCTTGTGGGAACTTGACACATTTATATCCGAGGTACTCGAACCATGACCGAAGCGGCACTCCAGTTTTCCAATGAAGAAAAGATAGGACGGGTCGCATCTGTCGATACCAGTCGCGTCGCTATCGACGTTACCAATTCAGTACTACTCACCCGCATCGGTATCGGCCAGCTTATCGCAATCCGTGGAACGACCGAGCGTGAGTATTTGATTGCGATGACCGAGAGAGTCACGCGCAGCATACGCGAGGAATTACCGGAACAAGGAGAGGATGATGACGTCGTAGCTCCGCTTATCACCGTACCAACAGATATTATTCAGGGCGTTCTGATTGGGACATTCAGGACAATCGAAGGAGCAAAGACAAACACTTTTAAGCGTGGAGCAGACAGTTTCCCGCAGATAGATCGCGAATGCTTCGTGATCGAGGGCGTAAATCTCCAACGGTTTATGGGAATCCTCGGAGCTGGTTTCTCAGAGGATGAACGCTTGAAACTCGGCACTTTCGTTGCCGACCGTTCGGCGGACGCCATCGCTAGTGGTGATAAGTTCTTCCAGCGGCACGCCGCGATTCTTGGCAGCACAGGCTCTGGGAAAAGCTGGGCGGTAGCGCTCATTCTGGAACGCGCTGCCAAGCTCAAATATCCAAATATCATAGTATTTGATATGCACGGGGAATATGCGCCCCTAGCCAACAAAGCAAATGGTGGCTTCGCTGACCGATTCCGCATTGCAGGTCCTGGTGATTTGGAAAACCCTGGCGATGATGTTCTTTTTCTTCCGTACTGGTTACTAAATCGGGACGAAATGCTGTCCATGATTCTTGATCGTAGCGACCAGAATGCACCCAATCAGGCATCACGATTCACATTGCATGTTCGCAATCTCAAGGAACAGACGCTAGATGCCGAGGGCAAAGCCGATACAAAGAAAACATTTACCGTCGATTCGCCAATCCCCTATGACCTGAAAGAACTGGTCGCGCTTCTAAATACTGATAATACAGCAAAGGGCATTGGCGCAAAAGGCGCTCCAGTCAAGGGGGAATGGGAAGATAAGTTGACTCGATTCCTTTCGCGCTTGGAGACCAAACTTGATGACCGCCGCTATGGATTTATGTTCTCACCTCCGACACCTGCTGCAAAATACGACTGGCTCGCTATTCAAGTGTTAAAGCTACTCAAATCAGATGGTGGCTCTGGCATCAAGATTATCGACTTTTCTGAGGTTCCGGCGGACGTGCTGCCTGTCGTCACTGGAACACTAGCGCGCCTACTCTATGACGTGCAGTTCTGGATGGATGGAAGCTCACGTACACCTGTTACGCTTTTGTGCGACGAAGCGCATCTATATCTTCCAGTTCGTGACGATGCAGACGCTGTTCAGAAACAGGCATTGGGCTCGTTCGAGCGCATTGCGAAAGAAGGTCGAAAATATGGATTCTCATTGCTCGTTGTCAGTCAACGCCCTTCAGATGTAAGTCGAACGATCCTAAGTCAGTGTAACAATTTCTTGGCTTTGCGCTTAACTAACGAGACCGATCAAGGGGTTATCAAACGCCTTATGCCTGATTCACTTGCTGGTCTGACCAGTATACTTCCGCTACTCGATACGGGTGAGGCGCTTCTTCTTGGTGACGCTGTATTGTTGCCTAGTCGTATTAAGTTGGATATTCCGAAGGTTCCACCTGACAGCGCGACCCGCGATTTTTGGAAGGAATGGGGATCGGTAAAGCCTGACGACACTGCGATAAGCTCAGCGGTGGAGTGTTTACGGAGTCAGTCACGGAGATCAAAAGGGCTAAGTTAGTGAAATTCATCCATGCGGCAGACATACACCTGGACAGTCCATTAACCGGATTGAGTGCATACCCTGATGCCCCAGTGGAAATGCTGCGCACGGCGACGCGCGATGCTTTTTCCAATCTGGTTACCGAAGCGATTGAGCAACCGGTTGACTTCATGGTGATTGCCGGAGATCTTTATGATGGCACTTGGAAGGATCACAACACGGGCATTTATTTCTGTAAAGAAATGGGGCGCCTGAAAAAAGCCGGCATTCCGGTATATCTGCTGTTCGGCAACCACGATGCCGAAAGTGAGATGACCAAGAAACTGCAACTGCCTGACAACGTCTTTGCCTTCGACACCCGAAAACCCAACACGTTTCGTCTGGATAACCTCAAGGTTGCCCTACATGGCCGCAGCTTTAGGGAAAAAGAGACTTTAGAAAACCTCGTCACAGGGTATCCCGCTCCGGTGCCAGGCATGTTCAATATTGGTGTGCTACACACCGCGCTTGAGGGCAATTCAGCACATGCCAGCTATGCCCCGTGCAGTTTGGATGAACTGCATGCCAAGGGCTATCACTATTGGGCACTGGGTCATGTACATGAACATCAAATATGGGAAGGCGCTTCGACCGTAGTTTTTCCTGGCAACCTCCAAGGCCGTCATATTCGGGAGACCGGACCACGTGGTGCCGTGATGGTAACGGCAGACGAGCAGGGCATTCAGGACATCCAGCGCCTGTTCGTCGATGTTCTGCGCTGGGCCAATCTTGACGTCGATGCTACCGAGTGCAAAACGCTATCGGAAGTAGTATCCAGGATAGGCAAAGCCCTCGACGAACTGGTAGAGAGCAGCCCGTCGACAATTCCTATAGCTGTTAGAGTCACCGTCACCGGCAAAACGTCTGCGCATGGCGATCTTTTCGGACTCGAGTCGCAACTGCGTGCCGAAGTCTTGGCCTTGGCCGTCGCCATGGGGGCGGAGCGACTTTGGATTGAAAAGGTGAGGGTGGCCACCTCGGCAGCGGATGACGGCGAGGCGCTGCGAGCACGTGCCGATGCGCTATCCGATTTACAGGACCTGTTGCAGACCGCTGAGTCTGACGCCGACTTTCTTAAAAGCTTGCAAGATGATCTGTTGGGTTTGGTCAACAAGGCGCCCTTGGAGTTGCAAACGACGGTTCCTTACTTTAAAGCCATCCGCTCAGGCGAGTTGATGGACTTGGTCAGCGAAGTCCGGCCAGGGCTGCTGTCTCATTTAGCCAAGGTGGAGTGAACAGACGATGCGCTTCCACCGCTTGGACCTGATCAAATACGGCAAATTCTCCGACCGCTCAGTAGAGTTTCCCGTGGCCAAACAGGACTTTCATTTGATTGTCGGGCCCAACGAGGCTGGCAAGTCCACCTTGCGGGCCGCCATTGTTGATTTGTTGTTTGGTATTCCGCCGCGTTCCGTTCATAGTTTCCTGCACCCGCTTAACGAATTGCGCTTAGGGGCTTATATTAGCAATACTGCAGGCACGTTTGAATTTCAGCGCGCTAAAGCGCAAAAACAAACCCTGCGCTCGCCAGTGGATACCATCTTGTCGGATACTGCACTGACACCATTCCTTGGGACTGCGGATAGAAGTTTCTTTGATCAAATGTTTGGTCTTGACCATACCCGTTTGGTGAACGGCGGCAATAGCATCCTCAATGCCGAGAACGACGTGGGTCAGATTCTGTTTCAATCGGCAGCCGGCGTTGCCAGCCTGGGCAAAATCCGTGATGCACTGGTCGCCGAGGCGGATAAGCTGTGGGCTCCCCGAAAATCCAATGAACGGACCTATTACATCGCTGCAGATCAGCTCGATAAGGCGACCACCGCGTTAAAGGAAGCCACCGTTCGCACTAAAGTCTGGGTGGACGCCCATAGTAAGGTCGAATCTCTGCAAGCAGCGCTCAGTCATGAGCGCGAACGTCATCAGCAACGCCAAAGCCAGCGCAACAGCCTGGAACGCATCCGCAGGCTAGCCCCATTTCTGATGACCCTAAGGGAAAACGAACAGAAACTGGCTGAACTGGGCGAGGTGATAGAACTGCCGGCAGAGGCCGCGGCCACTCTCGCAACCGCAGAACGCGAGCTGGCTATCGCCCTTGAGCGCCTGGCACTGCGCAATGGCGAGGTTGAAAACCTCACGGAAGCGCTATCTCACATCGAAGTAGACGAAGCCGTACTTGAACTGGCTGCCGACATCACCAAACTGGATAACCTTCGCCTGCAATACAGTGCCTATGAAGGCGATATCGCCCATCGAAAAAAGGAAATAGCCGTGCTTTGGCAAGCGGTTGGTCAAGCCTGCGCCCAGCTGGGCTGGGCCCAAGACACTGAAAGCGCCATTGCCAGGCGCCTACCCACACTGCTGGTCCGGCGTGAACTCAGGCAACTGGTCCGCGACCGTGGCGGCATTTTTCAGACATTACGGGCAGCAGAACAGGCAGAAAAGACCAAGGATTCTGAAATCAAAACCCTATCAGCTCAACTGGCTGAGTTGCAAATGGGCGAGATCAAGCCCGCGCTCCGTGCGGCGTTAGCAAACGCCAAATCATTCGGTGACACCGAAATAGCCCTCCAAAAGCGACAAGCTACGTTGACCAAGACGAAGTCAGCGTTGGACAGTTTATTCTTGGATTTGGGGCAATGGCGCAAGCCCTTACCTGAGTTAATGGCACTACAGCCGCCTAGCCAAGAAAAACTAACCCGTTTGATGCAAGAGCGGCAGGCCCTTATTGCGGATCGAAAAGCTGACTTACTGCGACTAAAAAATCAAACTGCCGAGGTTGCCCGGATTGAATTGCAAATTGCTCAGTTTAAAGCACTGCATCATCCCACGACACGGGAGGCGGTGATAGAAGCGCGGACTGAACGCGATACAGCGTGGGAGGCGATTAAAACGGGTGAGATTGATCTGAAACGTGAGGGACACACGTTTGAGGAGAAAATGACCCATGCCGACCAAGTGGCGGATAGGCGACTCGACGATGTCGAGGAAGCCACCGAACTGCAAAGCTTGAATCAACTGCTGGAACGGGAGCGGCAGAGCCTAACGCTGATCGAAAGCCAATGTTCACAATGGGCAGAAGATCTTCAGCGGTTTGATGACCGATGGGCACAAGAGGCAGTCGGTATGGATTTGGCCGGTATGAACTTAGAGGACATGGGTGCCTGGCTACTTAGGCGGGAGAGGGCGCTGTCTGCTGGAATTGCCTATCAAGAGGCACAGAGTGACCTGGAGTCATTGTGTCAATCAATTGCAGCATCCAGATTATCCCTCGCCAAGGCCTTACAAGAAGCCGGACTTCCTGTGGTCGAGACGGATAGTTTGTCTGTCCTGGGCGTTCAGGCGGAACAGCATATCCAAGCCATCGACAGCGCTAAAATTCGGCATGAAACCTTATCGGCTCAATTACTTGCCGCGCAGTCACTGGCCACAACGTTAAAGCAAGTCACTGAGGATGCGAAAGCGGAGGTCAGCCGCTGGTCTGAGGCCTGGTCTACGACGCTCACCAAGACGGGGTTATCCCCTGACAGCGATACTGGCACGGTGGAAGGGGCTCTTGAGCTCATTGAGCAAATCGCCGAAAAGTTAGAAAAGATGCGGCAGATTCAAGTCGAGCGTATCGACACCATGAATGCTGATCTGAAGGCGTTTTCTATTGAAGCACATCGTCTTGCGCCAATCGTTGCCGCTGAGCTCAAAGATCAGCCGGCCGAGCAAATTGCTCTCACATTAGCCCATCGTTTAGAGCGAGCCCGCGAGTCTTTTACTGAAAGCAATCGGCTTAAGGAAGCCCTGCGTATTGCAAACAGGCAGGTATTGGAAGCCAAAGAATCGAGTCAAACCGCCATGGCGAGTTTGAAACCGTTAATGGAAAAAGCAGGCGTCGACACCACGGCTTTGCTCAATGAAGCAATTGGCCGATCTGACGAACAACGTGGCCTGAATGCAGATCTGGCAGAAGCCAAGGCCGCTCTTGTCAATGGTGGGGATGGTCTGACACGACAGCAAATCGAAGCGGAGATCGATGCAGCAGACCTGATTCAGCTAGCCGCTGAACTCGCACACATCAACGCTGAAATTGCTGATGCCGTGCAGCAGCAAACAACGCTTTCGGCTGACCATGCAAATGCCTTGCGGGCTTTGTCCGAAATCGGTGGATCAGACGCGGCCACACAGGCGGAGGCCCAACGCCAAGAAGCGCTTGCGCAAATGTCAGATGCGGCGGAACGCTATGTCAAAGTTTTTACCGCCGGGCGCTTGCTCCGCTGGTCTATAGACCGTTATCGAGAAGAGAAGCAGGGGCCACTGTTACAACGAGCGGGTACGATCTTTTCGACATTAACGTCCGGATCGTTTAGTAAGCTGATTGTGGATTTTGAACGGGAGCCGATGGTGTTGGAAGGGCTACGTTCCGATGGCAAGCTGGTCGGTATTTCTGGCATGAGCGACGGCACACGAGATCAGCTTTACTTAGCACTTAGACTGGCGGCCCTGGAAATGCATCTGGAACAGGCCATGCCGTTGCCATTCGTCGCTGACGATCTATTTATCAACTACGATGATGTCCGATCAAAAGCGGGGTTTGAAGCACTTAAAGCCTTGTCAGAACAAACCCAAGTGATCTTCCTGAGCCACCATGACCATTTGATTCCGACGGTGCAAGAGGTGTTTGGCAAGCAAGTGAATGTTGTGCTTTTGTGATTGGTACGATGCTGTAAATGATCAAATTGGGAAGTTAACACACCATTTCTTACTAGAAGGCAAATCAAAAATCTGGGCAACGGCTGACTTGTTTCGCGGATGCGGGGTTCAAGAATCCGAACGGCCCTCTTTTATGATGCCGTTTTTTGCGCTGGCGATGATTGAAAGCGCCTACATTTGAATTACGGCTTATTATGTTGCAGCCGCCACACGCTGAAATTATCGAATGTTGCAAAGTGGCCAGTCGGCGCCACTGGAGGGTTTCGATTGGAATTTCTGGCGGTTTTGGCATTGGAACCAGTGGCGGATTTCATCGGGATTCGCAGTTATTCAGTTTTATCGTACTGGAGTCCAGGCGGTGTATCCCAAAGCAATGCTTCTCGGAACCTATATTTTTCAACGGATCGATTAACTTTTAATAGCGCACCTAGCTGCGTCTGAAGATATTGATGAGCGCGCCGAATAACTTTGGGATCGAAACTTAGTATACCTAATGGAATCGGAAATCCTCGCCCTTCTACCAATGGCGCATGCACTGTAACTGCGACCACTCGCTGTGGTACGAGCATTATTTCGAGAATGGTCGGCAAGGATCCATTTTTGGATCGGAGCAGAACATTCTGAAAGGTGAGGGTCAGATGTCGGGGCGTCGGATCAGAAGCGATTGCGAATACGTTTCTCTCTGAAACCGCAATTTCATCAACCTGCGCAATCGAGTCATCCTTCAGGCCATCCAGAAATGTCCCTAGCGCTCTTGATGCACCCCAGGTATTCTGTAATGGAGCCACCCAGAAGATAGAATCGTCAGTCCCATGCTCACGAGGAGCAGCGGAGTTCAAGGCAGCACTTATTCGCTTCCTGTTATCCGGAAGATACAGTGGCCCAATGATACCGATTGTTGGCCGATCCGACCTCAATTCGCCGGCGCGTACAGCTGTCTCCCTGAAATAGCGCTGAACGCTTAGACCACTACGTGAGGTGTGCTGTCAAAAATGGAGTCCATGTGTTTAAGCAGCGACTAGATTTGCATAGTATCGCT
>NZ_JAIEME010000064.1 GCF_019752415.1 Nitrosomonas sp. | reverse complement strand
TTGAAAAACTTAACTGATTCCTTCCGAAATTCCTGACTATATTGTGTGCGGGGTAATTCCATCTTCATCCTCCATTTCATGTCTTCATTTTATGAAACTTCGGACTCCATGAAAATCAGCATACCTCAGATCTTCTGGGATCATCTCCAGAAGTTTCTTGGCCTCCTCCATATCGCCTGTTTGGTTGCGCTGAAGCAGACCCAACACAAAGAAAAATCCCAAAACGCCCGGAAAGAATACCTTACGCCTGCCGTTCTCCTTGCGTAATAGGCTTAATCCTTCCCGATAATATTGCAAGGCATTGTCTTGATCTCTTTCAGCAGAAAGAGTAATCCCCAACAAGCGCGCTCCCGGTAGCCGGCCTGGCAACGGGACAGCGCGGCCTGTGCGGCTTGCATCTCACCTCTTAAAATAGAGATCAGTGCCATGCAAAATTGCCAATCTTCAGGGGCAGTTGATCCCTCGCACGTTTCGCATAACAGATCGAAGGCCTCTGCCTCTAATCTCCAGCTTCCCGCCTGCTGCAACAGGATTAACGGCAGAGCCGGTTCTCTGATTTTTGCAGGCAAGCGCACGAACCATTCACGCTCGAAAGGATTGTCGCAAACCATCGCATAAATCGGCATGGGGTCGGGCCAGCGTTGAGGAAGGCCATTCCAGTAGGAATACTTCAGCCGTTCCAACATTGCGAATAAGCGTTCAATGTAGAGCTCGTCCGCCCGATAAATACCAATGCGCACTTCCCGAATCAGTTCGTCATTGTTGCGAAACTGGAAATCGCCTTTGGCGGCTTTCTGATAGGTTGCTTGCAAAGGCGAGGCGAGGCGCACCAGTTCGACATAGTTGTCCGAAAGTTCCATTCGCGACGAGTTTGCGCGTTACCGGTTCGGCGATGAGCCTGTTACACCTTAGACCGTGACTACTCCACAATGATCTATTGACTTCGATCACAGACCATTGCGCTGCAGCAACTCCAGCTTGATTTTGGCTGCTTCATCAGCGCTTAGAATCTTGCTCAATGGTGTTGTGATTTGCGATTTGCTGAGCCCTCCCCAAGCTACAGCCGACAAATTGACTGCACAGCCTGCTCCGCTGGAGTAGATTGCTGATAACGTTCAAGCAATTGACTGCGTTCTACCTTGATCGAAACAGACATAGACTGATCTTTAACAACTACACACAGTATGGTTTGACATATTTAATAGGAATGCATAATCCCGATCTTTCTGAACTTGAGAAATCACACAATTTAATAGCCGATTCAATAATTAATGTATCTTCCTTGCACCAATCAAATGCAGTGAATCTTCTTTACTTTGATTGAGCAGATGCCATTTTCTGATCAACGCCATCATAACCGATACAAATAATCCAAAAGCGACGATAACCGTATAGATATGCACTTCCAGTAATATCAGCACGGCATACAGTGACAGCATCGTGAGGATACTTAAATTCTCATTGAAATTCTGCACTGCTATGGAATGCCCTGCTCCCATCAAGATATGTCCGCGATGTTGCAACAAAGCATTCATTGGCACCACGAAAAATCCGGCTAATCCGCCAATCAACATCAGCAAAACAATCGCGATCCACAAATCTTTTACTAGAATCATAGCCATCACAACTATACCCATCGCAATGCCCAGTGGAATCACTTTTACTGAATGCCTCAACGAGATCCATCGAGCCGCCATAATAGCGCCGATAGCGATTCCCACAGCAACCACGCCCTGAAGTTGCGCGGCTTGATTGAGTGGATAGTTCAGTGCCACTTCCGCCCATTTCAATACAATGAACTGTAGCGTTGCACCCGCTCCCCAGAACAAAGTTGTCACTGCAAGCGATATTTGTCCAAGTTTGTCCGTCCACAGCAGCTTTATACAATGAGCAAACTCATGAATCAGATAAAATGGATTCTTATTTGGAATACGATGATCTACCCCTGTATTTGGAATGTACAGATTAAATAACGCTGCAACAGCATAAATGATGGCTATCAAAAAAATACTGCTTTCTAGTGCACTATCAATGCCTGTTTCAATAACAGGAAAATCGAATTCCATTAATACATTTGCAACAGCCGGCGTAATCAGAATACCGCCCATTACAGTACCTAATACGATGGATGTCACCGTTAATCCTTCAATCCATCCATTCGCGATCACCAGTTTTTCCGGCGGCAATAATTCCGTCAATATGCCATATTTTGCAGGTGAATAAGCTGCTGCGCCTAGACCTACAACCGCATAGGCAGCCATAGCGAAATATTGGTGCGCAGCGATAAATAATAATCCGCAACCTATGATTTTAATAGTATTGCTAATAAACATGACGCGTCCTTTTGGCATAGCATCTGCAAATGCACCAACAAAAGGAGCAAGGATGACGTAGAGCAACACAAAGACAAACTTCAGCATAGGCGTTAAATAGGCGGGCGCATGCAGATCAATTAATAATGCAATCGCCACAACCAGCAACGCATTATCTGCCAAAGAAGAGAAAAATTGCGCCGCCATAATGGTGTAAAAACCGCGTTCCAATCTATTTCCTTGTAAGTTTATTTTTCTAAAACCGTCAGTTATTAAGTCATTCTTTTTTTTCAGTCACATAGGCAAAAATTACTGATATGAATTTCTAAAAATCAATAATTCAAATGCGAACGCCAGGTTAGCATATCATGCTGGTTAGATAATTAAACTATCACCGCATAAAAACTGAATCAGCCAACCAAATTTAGATTATTATAAAAAACCTGAGAGTCTTACTCGTATCTGCTTATACCCTGAACATAAATTAATGCCACGCCCTACCCAAGCTTTTATAAACCTCTCTGCTTTGGCACATAACCTGGTTATAGTACGTCAATATGCCCCACACGCACGCATCATGGCAATTCTTAAGGCAAATGCCTATGGTCATGGATTACTCCACGCTGCCAATGCTCTAAAAGATGCTGATGGATTTGCACTCTTAGAACTTGATGCCGCAATATGTTTACGCGATGCCGGTTATCGACAGCCTATCCTACTTCTGGAGGGCTTCTTCTCTACAGAAGAATTGGCACTATTTGAGCAGTACCAACTCAGCGCTGTTATTCACCATCCTGAGCAAATTGTTATGTTGTCAGATTCTAAATATCACAAGCTAGATTTATTCATAAAAATCAATACTGGCATGAATCGTTTGGGATTAGCACTTGAACAACTTCCACAAACAATCAAGAAGCTGACCGGGAATCAATATAAAAATCGAATCACATTGATGACACATTTTGCCTGCGCTGATGATCCTGCGGAGGCAGAAAGTGTGACACAGCAATTGAAATGCTTTGAGGCAGTTACTAAAGGGTACAGTTATCCGCATTCACTCGCAAACTCAGCAGCGATCATCCGCTACCCAGAAACCCATAGCGACTGGGTTCGCCCCGGTATCATGCTGTATGGTGCTTCGCCATTCCCGGACAAAACAGCACTAGAGCTTAATCTGCAACCAGCTATGACACTGTCAAGTAAAATCATTGCGATACATGATTTAAAAACCGGGGATAGAGTCGGTTATCACGGTCTTTTCCAGGCTGATCATCCAATGCGCATCGGTATCGTTGCATGCGGCTATGCAGATGGATACCCACGTCACGCACCGACAAACACACCCGTGTTGGTAAATAATCAACGTAGCCGATTATTAGGTAGAGTATCGATGGACATGCTTGCCGTAGACCTGACGGGCATTGAAAATGCAGGGCTAAATAGCTCGGTTATTCTCTGGGGCGAGGAAGTATCTGTTGATGAAGTAGCTCACAATGCTGAAACAACTAGCTATGAGCTACTGTGTGCATTAGCACCACGAGTAGAAAGGATTGTTTCAATATAGAACACAATTCTACAATCCGACCTACCGGGTATAAACACAGAATGATAGGGTATTATTCTACTTTTGCTTTACTGCGTAAATCTTGTACAACCGTCGCGAATTCACGTTGTAATACCCGTTGCTGTATATTCTGTTTTACTTCCTCAAACGCTGGGACTTCCATTGCCCGTATATCCATTAATTGGATTACATGCCAGCCGAAAGAAGTCTGCACGGGTTGTTCTGTCAATCCACCTTTCGATAATTTCACCAGTGCTTCAGAAAAAGGTCTGACATAAGCTGCTGGTGGACTCCAGTTAAGTTCACCACCATTTTCCTTGCTACCATCATCTATAGATTTTTCCTCAGCAATTTTGGCAAAATTAGCACCTTTCTTGAGACTAGCGATAATATCCCGGGCTACACTTTCGCTTTCCACTAGAATATGTCGCGCTTTATATTCTTTATCACCCATCTGCACTTTCAGAACTTCATATTCTTTACGTAAAGTATCATCATTAACTGCATTACTCTTTATGTAATCCGCTTGGAATGCTCTGACTAGGACTGCTTGGCGAGATAATTCAAGTTGCGCAATCACTTCTGGATCCTTATCCAGTTTCTTTTTGGTCGCTTCTTGCGCGAGAATCTCTTCTGCAATTAGATTTTCACGCAAAGCCTTTCTCATTTCCGGACCATCTGGCTGGCCCTGCGCAACATTCGCTTTCACCATCAATTCCAGGCGCGATTGCGGAATTGCCACACCATTCACTTTAGCTACAACGCCTGTCGACTGAGCTTGAGCTGATAGGGCAACCAAGCCCAGAATACTAACTACCATTACTTGTGAAAATTTCGTCAAACGCATGGAATTTCCTTTTTTGAGATTTGGATAAAATTTATATTCGCCAGAATATATCGCCGAAAGAAAGTATACGCCTTAACTGAATAGACGTGAATCTTTACATACCACCATTTACATTGAAACAACTTGAAACTATTAAGAGAAGTACAATTACAATCGCCTTATGCAGGCAATACCTTTTTAAAAGGTTTAACAGCCACTTTCCGGTAAACGCCTGAGCTAACATAAGGATCTGCATCCGCCCAAGCTTGTGCTGATTCCAGGGATTCAAACTCTGCCACAATCAGACTGCCTGAGAAACCTGCCGATCCCGGGTCTTGGCTATCGATAGAGGGGTAAGGACCTGCTAGAATTAGCCGCCCTTCCTCTTGTAATGCTTGAATTCTTTTTAAGTGTTCTGGACGCACTGCCATTCTTTTTTCTAGGCTGTTCGGCACATCTTCACCATTTATGACGTAAAGCATCATCTCTCTTTACTCGCCTTATTTTCTATTTTTTCCAAACTATCTAGCTCATTGACAGTTACATTTTCAACTACTGCTGGCTGCATATCCTTCAGATATTTTCCGATCATCATCATTTGCACTATTATAAAAACAAGCATTAATCCTGTAGCCCCAAATAATTTGAATGTAACCCATGTATCTACCGAAAAACTAAATGCGACATAAAGATTGATACAGCCCATTGTTAGAAAGAAACTAACCCAACTCAGATTGAGCCTGTTCCAAACAAACGATGGTACAACAATCTGCTTTTCTAGCATTGTCTGAATTAAGTTTTTTCTGAAAATTAGATTCGATAACAGCAAAACAGTTGCAATGAGCCAATACAGTACTGTTGGTTTCCATTTAATAAATGTTTCATCTTGGGATATTAATGTAGCGCCACCAAAAACTACAATAACAGCCAGATTTATCCACATCATCTTATCCACTTGACGACGACGGAACCAAAGCCAACCAATCTGCACAATCGCTGCCACGATAGCAACAGCGGTTGCAATAAAAATATCATACAGCTTAAAAGCCAAGAAAAATAAAATAACCGGAAAAAGATCAAATAAAAATTTCATCGTTACAAATACACAGTATTTATATTAACAGCCAATTAAAAAACTGGTTACCAGAAAGAAAAAAAGTTTCTTACATCAATACAGGAGGTAACTGGGCAGTAAGATTATTTTTTTCCTTAGTCGCCGCACCCAATAATGCATAACCTAGTAAATTTCCGGTTTCATCCCGATAAAGTGCTTTTACACCATCTTTATCAGCATCTACATGCCACTCTCCCTGGATACTAAAATCCGGCGGCGAAACTACTGTTAAGCATGCCGGTGTTTTTACGATTACTGGCATTGCTGGATAAAAGACTGGGGTTGGATTACCTGAGAGTGTTGCCGCTAAAGCTCGAGCTGCGTGCGTAATCGGCATCACAAAAGGTAAAACTTTTCCTTCAACTTCCGCACAATCACCCAGAGCAAAAATATTACTAAACTGAGTTTGCAGCAAGCGATTGACCAGAATACCCCGATTAACCGGAATGCCCGCTGCTGCGGCAAGTTGCGTGCGTGGGCGCAATCCCACAGCGGACAACACAATATCGGTTTCGATCGATGCATCATTTGCAAACGTTACGCATAAACCATCGCGTACCTGATCAATCGATTGTGTTGAAGCATTTAAATGGAAAACCACACCCGATGCTTCCAATTTTTTCTGTATAAAAATACCCCCCGCAGACGGCAAAAGACGGCCTAGCGGCTGAGCGCTGATATCTATCACATCGACATGGTAGCCAGTAGTTGCCAGATCGTTGGCAAATTCACAACCTATCAAACCTGCTCCAATAATACTGACTCGTTTTTTCCCAACCAGTGCATCACGAAATTTCTTATAATCATCGAGATCGTTAATAGTTAGTATTTTTGCCACACCATCTCCCGATAATGGCAAACTCACTTGATCAGCACCTAATGCTAGAACCAGTTGATCATAAAATATTTTTTCACCGCCAACCAATATCACTGCACCCCCAGGTTGATCAATAGCCGTCACACGGCAATGCGGGCGGATAGTAATTTTCAGTTGTGATGCCATTTGAACAGCATCGCTATTCAGAATGGACTCAGGATTTTTACCAGACGATAAAGCATTTGACAACATCGGTTTGGAATAAAAGCCGCCATGATCGGCAGATATCATAACGATGGGAAGCTCAGCTTTCAGTTTACGTAACTCACGCGCCACCGCATAACCGGCCAATCCGCTTCCTACAATCACCACCGGATTAACCATTAGACTTCCACCATTTCAAAATCAGTTTTACTCACTCCGCATTCAGGACAGGTCCAATCTTCCAGAATATCTTCCCACCGCGTACCTGCTTTAATACCATGCTCTGGATCACCAGTTGATTCATCATAAACAAATCCGCATATATTACATTGGAATCTTTTCATCTATTTTCACTTTCTTTATCTGAATTGATAAAAAAATATGCACATTGATTTAGGAAAAATTTTCCATCAATCAATGTGCTTTATTTAATCTGCCTATCACAATGCCTATAATAAGGAATGCTATACCAATTACTTCAAAAGTTAGCAATGTTGAAGACCAGAATCAGCTTCGGTATTTCTTATTTAGCCTCACTACTATTGTTCACTAAGCTAGTACGTCTTTGTAAATAGGCGTCACGCGTGAATTCATACTTATCCAATGCAGCTTCTTCGAGAGTTTTATCGTCATCAAGAAACTGTGCCCGTGCATTGATCGTCCTTGCAGTAGCAACCGGCAAACGAAGAGCCACCTCATTAATATAATCAACATTTTTCATAAAAACCCCTGTTACCCCTTGCGTAACGGGATCCATAAAGAAACTATCAACTGCGAGTCCAAACGTATCACGCGCGGAACTTGGTCCCAACAAAGGCAGTACGATATAGGGTCCACTGCCGATACCGTAATGCCCCAGTGTCTGACCAAAATCTTCATTACGCTTATTAAGATTAATATCGCTTGCTGCACTGATATCACTGGCAATATCTATCAAGCCGAATATACCAAAGGTGGTATTAATCAATAATCGTGTACTGCTGGCAAGTGCACTCTTATAATTCAATTGAAGAACAGAGTTAGTTATCACCACCACATCATTTAGATTGGAGAAAAAATTCCCAACGACCAATTCGACAGGGTCGGGAGTAACCTTCTTATAACCTCTGGCAACCGGATCAAAAACATTGTCATACACCATTTCATTAAAATTAAAAACAGCACGATTCATGGGTTCCAGAGGATCATAAGGGCCATTCTGGTTATTCGTTTTCGTTGAAGCACAACCGGTTAATAACAAACTTAATACCAGACAAGCAATAGCTTTGAAACGGATAATATTAATCATGTTCTTATTTATTCTAGTAAAAATTCAATGGATCTTGCCACATTTATAAAAATGGTTCAATACACGCAAAAATTAAAAAGCCTTTAATAAATCAAATATCAAGTCTTGAATATACGACAAATACTCTTACTACTTTATAATATAAGAATTTTTAGTCAGCAACACCATACAATCCTTTCCATTCAGGCTGTTTCCATCCCATTATGGCGCAGCAATGCGTCTAACTCAGGTTCACGTCCCCGAAATGCGATAAACGACTCCAGTGCCGAACGGCTCCCTCCGACTGCAAGAATCTCTTCAAGAAAATGCAAACCGGTCGCTGCATTGACAACTCCATCGGTGGCGGTTTCTTCAAACATACTGTAGGCATCTGCTGACAATACTTCAGCCCACTTATAACTGTAATAGCCCGCTGCATAGCCTCCCGCAAAAATATGCGCAAAACTATTTGGGAAACGATTAAAGTCGGGTGGAATAATTACAGCAACATCTCTGCGAATATCATTCAGTAACTGTAACACAGTCTTGCCACCATTTGGCTTAAAATCAAAATGCACATGCATATCAAAAAGCGCGAACTCAATCTGCCGTAGCATCTGCAGCCCACTCTGAAAATTCTTGGCTCTCAGCATTTTATCAAATAGGTCTCTGGAGAGTGATTCGCCTGTATCAATATGTTGCGTCATCCCAGTCAATACATCCCATTCCCAGCAAAAATTCTCCATGAATTGGCTGGGCAGTTCCACCGCATCCCATTCAACACCATTAATACCTGACACACCTAAATCTTCAACTTGTGTTAGCAGGTGATGCAAGCCATGACCAAACTCATGAAATAATACGATCACTTCATTATGGGTAAATAAAGCCGGGCGGGTCTGTTGATTAATAGTTACAGGTGCTGAAAAATTACAAGTGAGATATGCAACAGGTATCTGTATGGCTTGGACTCCTGTTTGCTGATTCTCAATTCGCCGGCGTGTAATGGCATCGGCCATCCAAGCACCCCCCCGTTTTGTAGGTCGTGCATAGAGATCCAAATAAAATTGACCGATTAGTTGACCATTGGCGTCATGAATATCAAAAAACTTTACATCCGGGTGCCAGCACTGAATATTGCTTGAAGCCGCTGTGGAAACGATACGGATACCATATAGCTTCTCCACTACTTTAAACATGCCTGCGAGTACTTTATCCTCTGGGAAGTATTGTTTAATTTCCTGATCAGAAAAAGCATAGCGTTCTTCACGCAATTTTTCACTAACATAAGCCAAATCCCAAGCTTCCAGTTCTGGCAAATCTAGCTTCTCTGCTGCAAACTGCCGAAGCGCTTGCAAATCCCGCTCAGCATATGGTTTTGCTTTAACCGCTAACTTCCCAAGAAAATCCAGAACCTGCTGCGGAGAAGTCGCCATTTTTGTTGCTAGTGAAACTTCAGCAAAATTCTCGTAGCCAAGCATTTGCGCCGCCTCTAGGCGCAATGCCAATATCTTATTAATGAGCGGCATATTATCCCTATCCGCTCCAGCCTGATTATCCAACTCACTGGCACGGGTGGCATACGCACGGTACATTTTTCCCCGAAAATCCCGATTCTCGGCATATTGCAACACCGGAAGATACGATGGCATATGCAGGGTGAATTTCCAACCAGCCTTGGAATCTGCTGCAGCCAATTCCTTAGCTGTCTGTAACACATCGGCCGGGATACCCGCTACAGTTTCTGCATCCTCAATGAATAATGAAAAAGCATTCGTAGCATCCAATAAATTATCATTAAACATTGAAGATAAGCTCGATAGCTCTTCTTGGATTTGTAAGAATCGCTGTTTTTTTTCAGATGGCAATTCTGCACCGCCTAAACGAAAATCTCTCAATTCATTTTCTATAATTCGTTTTCGCGTTGGAGTCAATTGATCAAATTCCCTACTTCCACATAACTGTTTAAACTTTTCAAATAACAGCAAATCTTGAGACAATTCGGCATAAAACTGAGTAATAATCGGAAGATTCTCATTATAGATTTCCCGAAGCCGCGGGCTGTTCATCACCGCATTTAAGTGCGACACCTGCCCCCAAGTGCGTGACAATCGCTCACTCGCATCTACCATTGGTTGTACAAAATTTTGCCAGGTGGGTGGGTGATCATCGCCACGTACTTTTTCAACTACTGCACGGTTCTCTCTCAGAAGCAAATCGATGGCTGGTGTAATATGCTCATCCTCTATTTCTGCAAAACGAGGCAGTCCAGAAAAATCAAGTAATGGGTTTGACATACTGCTCCAATTAATCAGTTAAATAAATTGTGTCGTGTTATTTCTTATGGATAACAAACAAGATATCCCGTCGTTCAACGTTCATAAACAATATGACCATTCACCAGAGTATATTTAACACTCCCCGGTAACTCCATACCCATAAAAGGCGTGTTTTTCCCTTGACTCAAAATAGCTGATGCTGTCACTTTCCAATAATAATCAGGATCAAAAATACAGATATCTGCAGCACTTCCGACAGATAGATCCCCCGCATCAATACCCAGTATTCTTGATGGGTCGGATGTAATTTTTGCCAATACTTTAAGCAAAGGCAAGCGCAATTCATTGCCCCATTTTAAAGTTAATGGCAGCAATAATTCCACGCCTGTTGCACCAATCTCAGACTGACCAAACGGCAGCAATTTAGCATCCTCATCTACCGGCGCATGATCAGAACAAATCGCATCAATCGTACCATCTAATAAACCATTGCGCAGCGCGTTTCGATCACTCAAACCACGTAGAGGCGGCATCAGATGACAATTCGAATCAAAGAAACCAATATCCATATCAGACAAATGCAGATGATTAATCGTCACATCACAAGTTATCGGCAGACCCTGCTGCTTAGCAGCGCGAACCATTGTTAATCCTTCCGCACTGGAAATCCGGCACAAATGCACTCTGACGCCTGTTTCTTTGGCCAATAAAATGATATTCGATATGGCTATTGTCTCCGCACAGACAGGTACTGTGGGCAGACCCAGCCGTGTTGCCACTTCCCCATCATGTGCAACACCGTCATTTGTCAAGCTGATTTCTTGTGGACGTAGCCATACGCTAAAGCCAAAGGTAGAGGCGTATCGCATTGCCTGCATGAGCACCCGTAAATTAGGTAACAAACCATCCGGCTGGCCAAAAACAACACATCCTGCGTCGTTTAATTCGGCCATTTCGGTCAAGCGTTCACCGCGTAGTCCTTGAGTAAGCGCCCCGATGGGATAAACATGCGCCTGATTAAGATTCTTAGCACGATGTTTCAGCATTTCTACCAGACCCGGCTCATCTAACGGAGGATCCGTATCCGGCGGACAGGCAAAACTTGTTACCCCTCCGGCGACCGCCGCCTCCATTTCGGATTCAAGAGTCGCTTTATACTCCAGTCCAGGTTCACGCAAGCGTACAGATAAATCAACCAGACCCGGACACACGATTAACGATTTAGCATCAATAACACGATTGGGCTGAAATTCATTAGGAGCCACACCTATTGCAATGATTTTACCTTTCGCAATAAAAATATCCTGAACAGCATCAATGCCCTGCTTTGGGTCAATAAACCGTCCTTTTCTAATATGAATTTTCATAATGACGGCCTTCAGATCTGATTGCCGGCCAGAATTGACATCACAGCCATCCGCACCGCTATACCGAATGTAACTTGAGGCAAAATTACCGACTGTTTGCCATCCGCAACCGCAGAGTCAATCTCTACACCGCGATTCATCGGACCAGGATGCATGACGATCGCATCATGCCGGGCGAGAGCTAATTTCTCCGGAGTAAGGCCATAGTATTTAAAAAACTCCTCCGGGCTGGGTAAATTCGCACCTTTCATCCGTTCATTTTGCAAACGCAGCATTATCACCACATCAACATCCTTCAATCCTTTCGCCATATCGTGATAAACATGCACACCCAGACGCTCCACCATTCTTGGCAACAAAGTTTTAGGTGCAATCACACGTACCTCCGGCACGCCCAGTGTAGTCAATGCATGAATCTGAGAGCGCGCCACTCGGGAATGCAGAATGTCGCCGACAATAGCCACGCGCAAGTTATGAAAATCATGCTTATAGCGCCGGATCGTAAACATATCCAGCAAAGCTTGTGTCGGGTGTGCATGACTCCCATCACCGGCATTAATCACATGAATATCTGACCGGACATGCTTGGCAATCAAATGAGCAGCACCGCTCTGAGCATGCCGAACAATAAACATGTCCGCATTCATCGCGGAAAGATTGTTGACGGTATCCAGCAATGTTTCACCCTTGGATTGGGCAGAAACTGCAATATTGAGATTGATGACATCTGCGGACAAACGTTTGGCAGCGATTTCAAATGTCGTTCGTGTGCGTGTACTGGGTTCAAAAAAAAGATTGAATATCGATTTTCCACGCAATAATGGGATTTTTTTGACATCTCTTTCAGTGACACCCACAAATGATTCGGCGGTATCCAATATATGCAGCAAAATAGATGCCGGCAACCCTTCCGTTGTCAGCAAATGCTGCAGCACACCATTCTCATCCAGTTGTGGATTCCCATTGATCATTCTGGAAGGCGCTTATCATACAAATTTAAACTTAACTTTCCGTTCTCTTCCCTTTTCAATTCCAGCATTTTATCAACTGGCAATTCAAGCGCTATGCCGGTATATTGCGCAGCAATCGGCAATTCCCTGCCGCCCCGGTCAACCAAGGTGGCCAAACTAATTGAAGCAGGGCGGCCATAATCAAATAACTCATTGATTGCCGCACGAATTGTTCTCCCGGTATACAGTACATCGTCAACCAGTATGATATGTGCTCCCTCCACTTCAAAAGGTATTTCCGATGGTTTAACCTGTGAATGTAAGCCAATTTTATCGAAATCATCGCGGTAAAAAGACACATCCAGTGTCCCTAGCGGCTGCGTAACCCCTAGTTCCTGGTGCAGACGTTCAGCCAGCCATACGCCACCTGTGTGGATACCCACAAGCACAAAATCTTTATCACCTTCGGATCGTATTTTTTTTGCGAGACTTTTGAGTAAAATCTCAGCGTCAGGTAATTGCATGCTGTTCATCAAAAAATGATTGGAGTATTTGTTGTGCCGCAACTTGGTCCAGCACTGATTTTTGTTTTCTCCCGGTAACTCCCACTTCACGTAACGCGGCACTAGCCGTTTGGCTAGTATAACGTTCATCTTGCAAGACCACTTTGATGTTAAAACGCCCCGTCAAACGTCGTGCAAAGCGTTGGCTTAGTTGTGTCATCTCATGCGCCGTCCCATCACTACTCATGGGCAAACCAACCACAATTAAAACCGGTTTCCAGGTTTCAATCAATTGCGCTATCACAGCAAAACGCCGTTCTGTCACCTCACTATCGATGGTCAAAAGAGAACGCGCTATACCCAGCATATTATTGCCAATAGCTACGCCAATACGGCTCCTTCCAAAATCAAATGCTAATACAACCCCTTGTGGAATCTGTTCTAGTAACTGATACTCCGTTTGCGCATCCATGAAATTATCGTCCGCAATGATATCTACGCATGCCCAATTTCATTGGACAGATTCGCACAATTCGTAATGCCCAGTAATTGCATTGCAGCGGGTAATCTTTCTTCGGATGGCATATCAAATATCACATTTGCCGATGCTGGTACCGTTAACCATGCATTCTGTGTTAGCTCATGTTCAATTTGACCCGCAGCCCATCCAGCGTAACCCATCGCAATTAGCACTTGCTCAGGTCCCTCGGCATTTGCTATGGCTTTTAAGATATCCAATGACGTGGTTAAGCCTACTTCTTTATTGACAACAAGGGTAGATTGCCATTTACCTACCGGATGATGCAACACAAATCCACAGTCTAATTGCACAGGCCCGCCAAAAAGCACAGGTATTGATTCTGCGAGAGAATCCGTCTGCGGGATACCAAGTTGTCTAAAAAGATTAAACAAAGTCAGGTCAGTGGGCCTGTTAATGACGATACCCAACGCGCCCTGTTCATTATGCTCACAGATATACGTTAGAGTCTTGGAAAATACAGAGTCTGCCATTGTTGGCATAGCGACTAAAAAATGATGTGTCAGATTAACATTTTTCATTGCAGAAGTTTTTCTTCACTGATTGCTTACTTGATCGCTCTGATTTCTCTTTCTTGCCCAATGGAACATTACAAAGATCATGCCTATCACTCAAACCCAGTATGCTGTTTGAGTCATGACTTTTGAACCAAGTTTCATCGTGAACTTTACCGGTAGCGGCAATTCTGCGCCGCCATATGACAACGCCATAGTCGCATGACTGGCTTCATCAATTTTCATTTGTGTCACAATGGCGCGGCTTTTCTCGTCATTCTGCGGCAGAAGCTGCAAATGACCAGCCAGATGCGTTCCGACTTGGTGTTCTGTCTCAGCCAGGAATCCTAAATTCCACTTATCTCCCAGCATTCCAGCCACAACACCAATGGCAAACGACCCACCATACCAGAGTGGGTTGAGTAAACTTTTACGTCCGCCCAGTTCAGCGATACGGCGCTCCGTCCAAGCCAAATGTTCTGTTTCTTCACGTGCAGCCTGCATCAGTGTTTGTTGTACCGCCTCATTACGCGCCGTTAATCCCTGCCCTTGATACAACGCTTGCGCACAGACTTCACCCACATGATTCACGCGCATTAATGCACTCGATAGCCGTTTCTCTATATCCGTCAATTCAGCTTCTGGCAATTCACTACCGGGGACAGACCGCAAAGTTTGTGCCGGTGTCAGCAGAGTGCGCAAAGCACCGTCAAAGCCAATGATAAGCTTATCAATATTAATCATAGTCCTCACTTCGTACTGATAGAATTGAGCATACATTATAGGCCGATATGTACATATTCAGATACACTTAATTTTCATCCTGCCTACACCCAAAAAACTGGCTTCTATTATAATTCCAAACCCATTTGCCTTGCCAGTAATGTAACTGGATGCAACACTTCTATGTCTATTCCTTTCTCATATAACCCATTGGCTATATGCATTGCACAACCAATGTTTGAGGTCACTAGATATCGCGCACCACTATCCATCGCGGCAGATAGCTTGGATTCCAGTAACCTACTCGCAATTTCCTGCTGATCTATGAAATAAGTCCCCGCAGCACCACAGCATTGATCATTACCTGGCAAAGACAATACTTGCACACCGGGGATACGAGCAATCAATTTATGCGGATATACTTGATCTCTTAGTACATTGCGCAAGCTGCATGGATCATGCACCAAAATTTTTTGTGGCAATGACATTATTTCTACACTTTCCCATCCTTCAGCTGAAGTTAGAAACCGACTGATATCTACGATCTGAGTATGTTCATCCGCCACTCCACACTCAAGCAACTGCACACCACATCCTGATGCGGCACTAATAATTGTTTTTACCTTGCGTCCAGAAAAAACTGATTTATTTTGCTGCGCCAATAATGTTGCTTGCTTCAACGCACCGCCATGCTGATACAGGGCACCACAGCAAGTTTGATCCGACGGAACATGAACGGTATAGCCCAAGCGATTTAACACATAAATACTCGAATTTAATGTTGCGACATCCGTTATCCGTGCCACACACCCCAAAAACAAACCGACTTCACCCCGCCTTTCTCCCTCCGCCGGATAGATTTCCCGCCAACGATCACCCGAAGCGCGCTTCCCAGCCACAGACGCTGCATGGGGAAACTTAACCAATGGAAGCTGCACAACAAATTTAAATAATTTATTTTTTTCTAACTGACTCAGTTTTTGTAGCCATCGCAACCAACCAGTTTTCTGTATGAAATAGAACAATCGGCGCAAGCGATCTAAGCGGACAGGCCTGACAAGCAATAGCCTTGTCAGCATACTACGCACACTCGCCTTCTGAGTAGCTACTCGAGATTTTGGTTGATCAGCAATCAGTGCGCGCGTTTTGTCAATTAAATGACCATAGGGAACGTTATTAGGGCAAACAGCTTCGCAAGCTCGGCACGTCAAGCAGCGATCCATATGCAGGATAAATCGCGCATTCAAAGGAATACGTTCATTAACCACCCCATTCATCAAAGCGATACGCCCACGCGGAGAATCTGCTTCTGATTTCAGCAATCGATAAGTTGGACAATGCGGCAAGCACAAGCCGCATGAAACACACTGGCTTGATTCATGAAGAATAGAGTCTTGGGAAATCTTTGAAAGCAATTTAGTAATTCCACTGTAGAAGCGTATATTTAACGCGCTTGTTAATTTCCGCTAGTTATTGCTTGTTGCCGCAATGATCATAGTTATTTTATCACTTGTCAGAATTACAGAAACTACTGTAAAATTAAAAGTTATTTCAATTCGAGATTCACAATTATAGACGGGCTTATAGGCAAAAACATGGTTATTATCAGATTGGCAAGAGGCGGCGCAAAAAAACGTCCGTTTTTTAATATGGTTGTGGCAAATTCCCGCTATGCACGCGATGGCCGGTTTATAGAGCGAGTTGGCTTCTATAACCCAAGAGCTACTGGTGGAGAAGAAACATTGCGCGTTCAACTGGATCGAGTCGCATACTGGCAATCGCAAGGTGCTCAGCTCTCAACAACAGCAACCCGGCTAATCAAACAATTTTCTGCCGCCAAAGCAGCGCCAGCAAATAGCTAAGATAGAAAAATTAGCTATACCAATACCTATGGTAATAATGGGTCATATTATCGGCCCTTTTGGAATACACGGTTGGGTAAAGGTTAATCCCTATACTGAGTATATTGATGGATTACTGGAATATCCATCATGGTGGCTAAGAAAAGAAAATGATGCGTGGCAGGAAGCACAGGTTGTTGCTGGGCATATTAACGGCAATATCCTAAACGCACAGTTTCAGGAATGCACTGACCGCACACAAGCTTTGAAGCTCAAAGGAATGCAAATAGCAGTTCCACGCAGCCAGTTGCCAGATTTACCAGAAGACGGAGACAGTGGTTACTATTGGTCAGATTTGGTAGGCACTGAAGTGATCAATTTAAAAAGCGAGAAGCTTGGCAAGGTCGTAGGCTTGTATGAAACGGGGGCGAATGATGTATTACGCATACATCACATGGATCAAGAAGGAAAGGAAACGCTCATCCCTTTTATAGAAGGGATTATCATAAAAGTTGATTTGAAGATTTCTCGGATCACAGTTGATTGGGATATAGACTATTAAGGTGACAGCAATGGCGTTTGAGTGCGATGCCATCACACTATTCCCAGAAATGTTTAATGCCATTACGCAGTATGGCGTTACAGGAAAGGCAAATAGGAACGATTTCTTTCGACTTAACACTTGGAATCCGCGCGATTTTACCCAAGACAAGCACCGTACGGTAGACGATAGTCCTTATGGCGGAGGCCCTGGAATGGTTATGATGGCACAACCATTAGAGGATGCCATCTCTCAGGCTAAAGCAAGGCAACATGCTCTAGGTATTGAGAAAACTCAGACTCTCTATCTGACACCTCAGGGCAAGCGGCTTGATCACGAAATGGTCAAACAGCTCAGCACACTTCCGGGCTTAATATTGCTCTGCGGGCGGTATGAAGGCATAGATGAGCGCCTAATCATGAGTGAAGTGGATATGGAAGTTTCTATAGGTGATTATGTTGTTTCAGGTGGCGAGTTGGCTGCAATGGTACTGATTGACTGTATCGTCAGACAAATCCCAGGTACGTTGGGTGATCCAGAATCTGCAAATCAGGACTCGTTTGCTGATGGACTATTGGATTGCCCGCACTATACGCGCCCTGAGATATATAAAGGCAGCCATGTGCCAGAAGTACTAATGTCAGGCAACCATGCATATATCCGTCGTTGGCGCCTACAACAAGCACTCGGAAAAACATGGTTAAAACGACCTGATTTAATTGAGTTAAAATTTGCACATGGTATGACAGTTGAAGAAGAAAAACTTTTGGAAGAATTCAAACAATCCTGTAAATCTAGGTAAGATCGGCAAATAGGGGAAGAAGACATGAACTTAATTGAACAATTGGAAGCAGAAGAAATAAAACGCCTTAACAAAGAAATACCTGATTTCTCCCCAGGAGATACAGTAATTGTTAATGTCAGTGTTGTTGAAGGCGATCGTAAACGTGTGCAGGCTTACGAAGGTGTTGTGATAGCCAAACGTAATCGTGGCCTTAACTCAGCATTTACAGTTCGTAAAATTTCAAGCGGAGAAGGCGTAGAACGTACTTTCCAAACATATTCGCCATTGATAGCAAGTATAGAAATCAAACGGAGAGGTGCAGTTTGCCGCGCGAAACTTTATTATCTTAGAGATCGCGCAGGAAAATCAGCACGTATCCGTGAAAAGTTACCTGCTCGCAGTGGCAACAGTAAAAATCTAACTCGGCCCGCACAAGACTCCACTTCATCGGATATACCGAAAGAAACTGCTGTATAAGAGTACCATACAGTAATCAGATAGGGTTCCGTACATTTTAAGCTACGTTGTACGGAGCCTCTAACATTTAAAGACACACAGTTTTTCTACACCTTCTTCTACTCTTCTACTTGAGCAATTCCATGACATTCTCAGGTGGTCGGCATAATCTGGCTTTGCTACCACGCACGACGATGGGACGTTGAATCAAATCTGGATTCTCCACCATCGCTTTGATGATTTCATCGTCCGTCGCCGCACTTAAGTTTCCCGCCGATGGCTCGTCTTTTCGTAAAAGATCACGTACCGGCATATCAAGCTTCTGAATCAATTCTCGCATTCTCTCTGTTGTTAAGGGAATCTCATAATAATTAATTGATTCGAATTCCTCACCACTCTCTTTAAGCAAAGATAACGTTGCTCTACATTTACTGCAGGTAGGCTTCTGATAAATAACTATCCTATCACTCATAGACTTTCCAATTATTATTGACTCAAGGAAAATTCGAGATTCCGCACAAACCCAGAAAATTAACTTATTTCATGCCACATTCAGATGAAATTGCCTTATGCGCTGCTGATGATCCACTCAATCCGAAAGTATCCGTTGTTTCCGTACCACGCGCTGATGCACCCTTGATTACCAATGAATTCCCGCGCTTTATACCATCCGTTATTTTATTATCGGTTGCTTCATCAGAAGCCCAAGCTGAGTCATCCTGAGTAAAAAGACGAAAACTTTGGTTATTTACTGTGACTGTCGCTTCAGTGCCGGGTTTGTATGCATAACCGGCAATATAACTAAAAACATTCTTACTTTTCTCGGCAGGACGATGCGTAATTAAAGCAAACACATCACCGCGCTTTGAGTAATTGCCTTCGGATTTCTTGGGCTTACTCACCATATAGCAAACTTTGTTATTGTTTTCCATAAACATATAAGCCGTCCAGTCACCGTGTTCGCCTATCAATTTTGGTTCTGCGGCTTGAGCCGAGTTACACAACGAAAAAACAGCACCAGCTATTATTAATTTTCTAAATTTATACTTCATTTCGGAAACCTTGAGTAGGATGGTCGATACGATTTCAGTGATTGATCAGAGCCAAGATGCAGCATCTTTAATCTCTAAATTCCAAATTTCTTACAATCGGCAATCAATGATTAACAACCTTCCATCTTGTAAATGTAAAAACCATTCTTGTTGATCTCATCAGTCACATTTGCAGGTGCGCTCTGGCTATGACAGAAACTACATTCTTTACTGGTGACCATTGCGTCCCCTTCACCGATTGTAGAAAGCCATTGCTTTGCATATTCAACAGCTTTTTGATCATCCTTCACGGCTGTAAACACATCGAAATGCATCGTATGTCCATCTTTAGCTTTAACATAAGTATCATAAACATGAATTTGCATATTATTTTTTCCTTAAAAAATTGGATTACACAAGCACACTGTAATGGTTCGCTCTAGTACAAATGAGATTATTAACTATACCAATTTATCCATTAAACTGCCATGAGAATATACTGCCGGAAGATCCAAACAGCTCGTTACCATTTTTTGAGTATAGCCAGTATCATTTCTTTCTCGCAACAATAACGCCATCACGTATTGGATTAATAAATGTATCAAAACCCGGATCACTAGATACCAGCCGATTATGTTCTACAATTGCTTCTGTTGAGCAACGCACAACATCCTGGCAATGCTTTAAGGCTACACGGCCATGCCGCACAAAACATTGTCAGCAATATAAAGCCCGCCTGGGCGTATCCGATGCTTGTCCATAAGCCAGATCTCCGGATAATGGCCCTTATCCACATCGTTATAACAAATATCAAACAAACCATCAGTCCATGCAAAATCTTTCATTTCTGCGAGAATAGATGGTCAGCTTGCGTTAATAAACTGCGCATGTAGCTCTCAATTTCCGGATTAACAGCGATCAACGCATTTAGATCATGAGTAGCCGGAGATTGAGAATCGACCACATTTTCTCCCTAGGAGTAGCAGATCAGAATAGGATTATTCACTTTGTCGCCATCAACACACATTCTTCACCGGAATTTTTATCGAATTGAAAAACCAGGTGAGCAGCAAACTGAAACCAGAATCCTCTCAACACATCACGAGTTGT
The DNA here is from genome assembly GCF_019752415.1 of Nitrosomonas sp. GTDB lineage: Bacteria > Pseudomonadota > Gammaproteobacteria > Burkholderiales > Nitrosomonadaceae > Nitrosomonas. The sequence goes on along the minus strand of NZ_JAIEME010000064.1, from coordinate 14,513 downwards.
TATGCACTGACATCCAGATTTTGTAGTTTTTGCTGATGGTAAGCTACTTTGACCAATTCCATAAGCACCGATCGGTGTCGTCCAAGAATTTGGATTGCTAAAACCCGATTTTTGAGCAAGCCGGACCAATGTTTTACAGGTAAATAGATGTATATGCCGAGGCGATTCAAGCCCACGCCAATCGGCCCCAAATCTGCGATGACCATAGCTCAAAACATTCGGTGTCAGTAATACCAATAAACCATTCTTTTTGAGCAGTCGGTGACACATCCTCAACAAAGCAACCGGATCATGCACATGCTCAATGACATGACTCAGAATCACAACATCAAATTCTCCGGGAGTATCCATGGTTTCAAGCGGCCCTAAATGCACGGGAATACCTTTCTCTTCACGCACATACTCCGAAGCCATTGGATCAATCTCCTGCCCTGTGACATCCCAACCCAAATCCCGCATACGCGCCAATCGTTTCCCGTTGCCACAACCTACTTCCAGCAACCGGCCTGGTGTGATTTTATTCAGATACATACATTTATAACGGCGGCGCTTGCTGCGTAACCCCAGCAAGCTAATGCTCAGGGCATGCAGAAAACTGCGAACTGTTTTTGCCAACCGTGTTTGCTGCGCATGGTTTGTGTGTCCGTGTGTATAATAATTTTGGTAAGCTTTGCCAATCTCATTAATCTTCGGCCTCGGATCTAACCAGACAAGACCGCAATCGGCATCTGTGCATTTTTTAAATGTCCATTCTCCTGGCGCGCCAAAAACCCGGTCTACCAGATTACGATACAATATCTCTCCCTCTTTACTGCACATATAACAAGCAGAGCTTGTTTCAGTGCCAATTCGGTCTGGCTGCATAATATGCTTAGATCCTCCCTGGTTCTTGTCTGTGCCAGCTCATGGTGATCCCCGTGATCAACAGCAAAAGAACCGGCGTCCGGCTAAAAATAATAAAAGCATCGGTAAACCCTGCCAGAATAATATAACTAACCAGTCCTGCACCCAATATCGCTAAGCGGTTTCTCTTAAATGTCTGGTACCAACCCCAGTACAGAAACAGTAAAGCCAGCATGCCGGGAACACCGATGTGCATACCAATTTCAATCCAATCATTATGATAATGAGAAGTTTTCTGAAATCCCGGCAAATCCTTATAAATACCATCTTTGTACGTCAAAATCGTATTGTCGAAATAGCGCTCAGGCGCACCTGTTCCATAACCCGACAAGGGGCGCTCAGCGATAGCGTGCAGCCCAACATCCCACATGGCAAGACGATATCCTAGACTGGAGCTGTAATTTCCCTGCTGTAACAATTCGATGTCACTTTTAGCTTGAATTAATCTATCCTGAAAAACAGGGCTGCTATAAGCAAAAATCGCGGCGACTATCAACACAGAAATCAAAATACCTATGAATCTTCTGATTTCTATCTTGTAGCGCAAAAAAGCCATAAGCAATACAGCGACTAGCGTTGCTAATAGAAGAATTCTGCCATTCTGATGAAACTGAATAAATAGTAACGTTAGCGCCACAATCCATAGCAACATCCCTAGTTTCCGGGACTGACTCATGTCAGCAAAACCAACTGCTACAATTGCACCAACCCCAAGCATGGCTGAAAAACTCAAATACGACATGCCTACGAGCGGAATACCCTGAGCCCCCATCGCAAGCCACTGATAGATCCCTACAAGCAGAACACCTAAATAACCTGTTACCAATCCACCTATTGCCCAGGGTAAGCGCTCTCTATTCAATAAAGAGTAGAATGGAATGAAAATCAATAAGCTAAAGTACTTTAACCATTTCATTCGCCCATTCTCTGGCAGTTCACTCCATAACAACCCTAAGAGCAAAAGTGTACATAACAGAAGAATCGCTTGCACAAAGGGTTCTTTGATAGTCTGATTCAATCGATACAAACCACCGTCTAACCACCAAGCTATTCCTAGCAACGGGAAAGAAACAAAATTCACCTCGCTCCGCCAGAATCCCAGGCAGACAAGAACCAACACAAACCTGATCAACAATTCTTGACGCGAAATATTAGCTGGCATAAAACCAATAGAGGACTGTTTTCAATAAGCCGTTTAAAAGTCTGAATAATCGGAATAGTTCTGACATTGCAACTAATCTGAACTTTGTTTGGTAATCACCTGTTTTAGAGCAGGCTTTTCTGACAAATCCTGCAGCGGGTCTGACAATCGTTGAGCCAATTCAGACTGCCCCGCTTCCCATTTCCGTATTTCCAGTTTACGCACACGAGCAAAAAGTACCAATAGAATCTGCAACAATACGGGTGCGCCCGGCAAAATCCACACTGCAGATATGCGCTTATCCACGCGAGACCGTCCACGCAGCATCAGTTTGATTGCCATTTTAATGCTCGCCGTACCGTTCCGCATCTGCAAGCAAGATAACTGAGGTAATGGCAGGGGTGTCAGCCAATGAATGCCGCCACCTTGCCGCAACACCTGATCAATCGAGTCTGCCAGCTGCACAGATAAATCAGCCAATGTGCAGGGGCCTGAAACCAGTAGAATATTGCGGCGTGCTTCAGGATAACGCGAAAGATATAATGCACGGTTACGTTGCGCCAACAACCGATACGGCCGGCCACGTCCAAATGATGCGCCGCCAGTATGGTGGATGCATGCATCTGGATGCACACCCATACGCCATCCTTGCTGAATCAATCGACGTCCCAGATCTGTATCTTCAAAATAGCCTCGACCAAATTGCGCATCAAATCCACCTATTGCGACAAATAATGCGCGCCGGATTAAAAAGGCATATCCCTGAAAGCGATACGTAGCAATATAACCGCCCGACCGCCGTTGATAGCACTCCAGTTTAGACCTGGAAAAATTATCTTGTACTGGACTGATGACCGCCAATTCCGCATCATCTGCAAAAGCTTCGCACAACAATGGCAAGAAATTTTCGTGAATTTCGGTATCCGAATTAAGCACTAGCACAAAATCCGCATCCGAGCGAGCAGCCGCATCATTGACCGATTTACCAAACCCTTGGTTCTCAGGCGCGTGATGAACATGGAGCTGCTGGTAACGCAAGTTATCGAGCATCGCACAAGTCTCTGGGTCTGATGCATCGTCTTGAATATAAATAGTCCTAATTGACTGGCCCAGAACAGTGACAGCAGAATCAATACACCGTCTCGTCAACTCTGCCGCATTATAGACAGGTATGATGACATCAACAGAAGGCGCAACGGGTGTATTCATAAATTGTAGGAGGCGTTCATGCAACCGCCCGATTATCTAAAACATGAAGCGATACGAAATAGGCACCGGCAGGCTAATTCCTTTCAAAAATCAGATATGCTTCTCCCCAGTTCCGGGTTGATCGCTGTTTTACTTCAAGACCGGCTTGTTCCATTAAAGCGATCGCTTTTGCCCGTTCCTCATCAGTACCTAACTCGATAATGACAGACCGCAACGCCGGGTGCGCCAATACAGACTCTGCGCCATTGAGAATAGAAATTTCGATGCCATCGACATTGATCTTAATATAATTCGGATAAGGAAATCCCCACTTACTGCATAAATCATCTAACGTCACACCAAACATTCCTTGGATGTGCGTAGCTGACATTTTCAAGTTCTCAATGTCTTCTTCTTTTCCAAACTGCGATCGATTCCCGCCCGGAATAAATTTGGGGATATACAATTTGGAAAACTCACTTTTCCCGGAAACCGCAACACAATACGATAAAATATTTTCCTTGAGGTTATTTAAAAAAATATTTTTGTTCAGCGCGTAGTAATTATTACTTTGCGGCTCAAACGCATAAACTTGAATTTTGTCGCCATATTTTTTGGCTGGATATAAGGAATATTGACCGATATTGGCGCCAATATCAAAATAACAGGAATTGGGCTCAAAGCTATCCAACCAATCCAGCGTATCCGGCTCCTTGATCGAATACGTTCTTGCGCGGTTAAGTGTACGCAAATGATCGACTGAAATTAGAATGCGCTGATCTCTAACCTGTACATCCGCATACCCGCCTTTTAGTTTATATGCTGCCACAATCAACTCGTTTAATATATCTTTGGCCAGCATCATGATCACTTTTTGAAGTTAGTGGGGTAAGCTTTGATTCTGATTAGGTGGAAAAGCAAAACAGTTCAACTTGCAGACTGCTCAAGTAACGTGACATAACGGGGCAGTACATCAGCATCTGGAAAATCCAGCATTTCCTTTAAAAAGCGCTGCCGATGTTCTTCAATATAGAAAGAATCACAACCATTGGTTAAAAAATAATTGATTTTTTCATACACATCATCGCGGCATTTTATCTCTGTTTCCGGCATGTAATAAGCCACAGCCGAGCGAGCTGCGATCAAATAATCCGCTGCCAATACCGGCTTTTTTGCCCTGACGGCTTCGAATATCACCGATGTAGCCAAATCGATAATGACATCGGACCAATTCATCAAATGCACCGAATGTGCATCATCGCTTGCAACACGCACATTCGGCAATTGCTTGATCGAACTGTCTTTGGTCAGTGATTGTTTCCAACCGCTCCGCGTATGCGGTTTGATGATCAATTCCACACCGGGAAATTCAGCAATCATATGAACCACTTCACCCACTTCTTCCCAAAATGTCGTGAAGTTGGATTTTCTTAGGAACATGACAATTTTAAGGCGGCTATCCGAACGGACAAGTGGCGAAGGCGGCATCAATCCGGCAAGTATTTTTAGCCACTCTTCACAATATCTCGGTGAGCCTAATACGGCAAGTTGATTGCCCTCCAGAAATGGACGGAAACGGACGGAGCATAACTCATTGGGCACCACCACCCGATCAAATATCTTAGCTGCCGAAAATGTAATATCGGGCTTCAAGTGTCTTTCACCCCGGCGAATCAATTGACTGGCATGCGGACTGTCGCCATGCGGCAAGGATACCGTCCCGAGACCCCTTTCTTTTGCCATCGCTACCACTACTTCAACCCATTCCACACAAATCACCGAATTCCGTTCAATCCAGTCAAACGCCACAACCCCCTTGCCCGCATCACCAAAACATCTGTTCAACAGGAATTCAGCGGTATACCGCCATAACGGCTCGCGCTGTTTTTCATCAAAACGACCGGCAAGTTTCTCCGCCAGCCGACCTATCATTTTTATGCGCCGGACATTGCGCGTCAACATCAGCATTTGCAAGCGCCATTTTAAATACTCAGCCAGCGGAAACAACTCCTTCATATGCGCGACACGCACACCTTCGAGTTGGCTTAAATATTTAATGCGAAAATCACGACGGAATTGCGTTGAACCAATCAGTACCACATCACATTGGTGACCCGATCCAATCCACTTGTAAATGACCGGAGTAACATGATCAATATCGTTATAATGTCGAAGAAAGAAAAGGGCTTTCATAGCCATGACAGGATTTCAGAAATATTCAGGATTTGCAGCATCTCTATTATTTTTTCCAGTTTAAACAGAAGACTCTTTGAAGCGCGCTCATTCTACTCTTGCAATTATTCAATTACCAGCAACGTGGCCATATCCCTCCGGGATAAAATCACAGCATGCAAGAAAACTGTTAAATTTAACAATAAGTATTGCTCAAGAAACAAGAAAAACCTGATAATCAGCAAGTAACTTTTGAGTGTAGCTTTTCATACTCGTAAACATTAATCAACCACACGACAATTCAATGAGAACAATCGCTGTAATACCCGCCCGCATGGGTTCATCACGTTTCCCCGGCAAACCCATCGCAAAAATATTGGGCCGCCCGATGATTGAACATATTTATAAGCGCGTCGCCATGAGCAAATCGCTCGATGCTACCTACATTGCTACCTGCGATGAAGAAATCCGGCAAATCGCAGAAGGGTTTGGTGCGCAGGTGATTATGACCGCCGACACGCACGAACGCGCCAGCGATCGCGTAGCCGAAGCCGTCACGCAACTGGAAGCGGATCTGATCGTCATGGTGCAAGGTGACGAACCGATGACACACCCGAACATGATCGATACCGCCGTGGCACCGTTTAAACATGATCCGCAATTGGGTTGCGTCAATCTGGTGCGCAAAATTGATCACGAAGCCGATTATTTGGACGTCAACACCATCAAAGTAGTCATGAACCAACAAGGCGACGCCCTATACATGTCGCGCCGCCCGATCCCGACATTGGCCAAAACCGGCTTTGCCGATACCGCCGCGTATAAGCAAGTATGTATTATCCCGTTTCGCCGTGCCACGCTGTTTCAATACACCAACTTAACACCCACGCCGCTTGAGCAATTGGAGTCGGTCGACATGCTGCGCCTGCTCGAACATGGCTTCCAGGTTAAAATGGTGCACACCGAATATAATACCCAAGCGGTGGATACCCCGGCGGATCTCGCACGTGTCGAGAAATTGATGGAATCAGATCCACTGCTCACCCGCTACTAGGAATAATCATGTCATTAAAATCAAGGTTGAGCCGTTCCGAATTAACCATTGGCTCATGGGTCACACTGGGACATCCATCGATTGCCGAAATCATGGCAGCAGCCGGATTTGACTGGCTGGTATTGGATATGGAACACAGCGTGCTGGAACTCAGCGAGGTGCAATCCATCATCCAGGTGCTGGACGGCAAACAATGCCCGGCCATCGTGCGCCTGACCTCAAACCACCCCGATCAGATCAAACGCGTCATGGACGCCGGGGCAACTGGCGTGATGGTGCCGATGATCAAATCCGCCGCTGATGCCAAAACTGCCGTCGATGGTGTGTATTATCCGCCACGCGGGCAACGCGGCGTCGGCCTGGCACGCGCTCAGGGCTATGGCAACAGTTTCCAGGCTTACCGGCAATGGCTGGATGAAAATGCGGTGATCGTCGTGATGATCGAACATGTCGATGCGGTCAAAGCCATTGATAGCATTCTGGCTGTGCCAGGTATCGATGCCTATATCATCGGCCCGTATGATTTATCCGGCTCGATGGGACGCCCTGGCGATCTCAACCACCCGGATGTGCAAGCGGCCATCGCACAAGTTCTGGAAGCTGGCCGCCGCGCCAACAAACCCGGCGGCATTCATGTCATCGAACCGGATCCGGAAGCACTGCAACAACGCATCCAGGCCGGTTTTAATTTTCTCGGCTATGGTCTGGATATTCGCATCCTGGATTCCATCTGCCGCACTCACTTACAAAGTATCCGCGCAACACTTAAAACGCCATGAGTACATTTGCCATCTCCACTTCTTCTTTCGACATTGACAATAACCCGCCGATTCAGCAACTCCTGCAAAACGGCATGCAAGTAACCACCAATCCGCACCGGCGCAAACTCACCGAGGATGAGATTATTGAATTACTGCAGGAAGGCGCAACCGGCCTGATCGCCGGGATTGAACCACTGACCGAGCGCGTATTTCAGTCTGCCAGCAATCTGAAGGTCATCTCACGCTGCGGTGCCGGGTTGGACAGTGTCGACTTGGCAGCGGCAAAAAAACATGGCATTACGGTTTTCAACACGCCGGAAGCCCCCGCACAAGCGGTAGCCGAACTGACGATGGGATTGATACTGACCCTGTTGCGACAAATCCGCCAGATTGATCAATCGGTGCGCAACGGCGAATGGCCGCGCACGCAAGGCCGTCTGCTCGCTGCGCAAACCGTCGGCATCATCGGCATGGGACATATCGGCCGGCGTGTTGCGCGCCTGTGCCAAGCATTTGAAGCCACGGTTATTGCGCACGACCCGTATGCAAGTCAAGTGCCTGCCGATGTCGCATTGATATCCCTGGAACAATTACTGGCCACTGCGGACATTATCACGCTGCATCTGCCTTACGGACCGGATACGCATCATCTGCTGAATGCCAAGGCATTCGCAACCCTAAAACCTGAGGCTATTGTCATCAATGCCGCGCGCGGCGGATTGGTCGATGAAGACGCACTCTTGGCAGCCTTACAAGCAGGCAAAGTCAGCACCGCCGCCTTGGATGTGTTCGAGCAGGAACCCTATCATGGTCCATTAATTGAAAGCGGCAACGTCATCCTGACGTCGCATGTCGGCTCTCTTGCCCGGGAATCACGCCAACTGATGGAAATTGAAGCGGCTGAAAACCTGCTGCAGGGTTTAATCAAAGCAGGTCTAATCAATAACGGATAACACTATGGTGAATGAAACGGTTGTTGTATTTGGCGCCAGCGGTTTTTTGGGGAGCCATGTTGCCGACGCATTATCGGCCGCAGGCTACCGAGTAAGGTTATTTGACCGCAGCCCGTCGCCCTATCTTAAAAGTAATCAGGAAATGATCATTGGCGATATCATGAATCTCGACCAAGTGATCGAGGCTGCCAAGGGAACATCCGTCGTGTATAACTTTGCCGCAATTGCCGATATTGATGAAGCCAACGACAACCCCATTCCCACTGCAACCATCAATGTACTGGGCAACATGCATGCTCTGGAAGCCGCGCGCATTGCCGGAGCCCGCCGTTTTGTGTTCGCCAGCAGCATTTATGTCTATTCCGAATCCGGCTCTTTTTATCGCGCCAGCAAGCAGGCAGCGGAACGTTTCACCGAAACCTACCATGAGCGCTACGGTCTGGATTACAGCATTCTGCGCTACGGCTCGTTGTATGGCCGGCGCTCTGATAAACGCAACGGCATCTACCGCATGCTGCACGAAGCCGTCGCCCATCACTCCATTACCTACAAGGGCAGCGGCGACGCCATGCGGGAATATATCCATGTGGAAGATGCCGCGCGCATGAGCGTACAAATATTGGCGCCGGAATTTGCCAACCGTCACATGATTCTGACCGGTCAGGAGAGATTACGCATCAAAGAGGTCATGACGATGATCTCAGAAATCCTGCCATGGCCGGTTGAATTGCATTTTGACGAAGCCAACACCGTGCACCACTACGAAATTACGCCTTACGCGTTTCAACCCCGCGTTGGCCGCAAGCTGGTTCTGAATGAACATGTCGATCTGGGACAAGGCATACTGGATTGCCTGCGGGAAATTCACCAAGACTTGCATCATGGTGATGAAAACGACGACGCCACCCCCGCCACCTCGGACAATCGCGCCTAATCATGAAGAATTTCGACTGGCAGGCAATCATTTTCGATTTTGACGGCGTCGTGGTGGAATCCGGAAAAATCAAAACCCAGGCATTCGCGGAACTCTACCGTCCCTACGGCGAAGAAATCGTCGCAGCAGTGGTGCAATTTCATACCCAGAACGGCGGCATGTCGCGCTACCGAAAATTCCGTCATTTCCAGGAACACTTTCTTTCAAAGCCCCCATTAACGGAAGCGGAAGAAAAACAACTGGATATCCGCTTTTCCGAGCTGGTTGTCGAAGCCGTCATCGCCGCCGAAGCCGTGCCCGGCGCAGTCGAGCTCATCTGCCAGCAATCCGGTAAAATTCCATTATTTGTCGCCTCCGGCACCCCGGAAACGGAACTCAAAGTCATCGTCGAACGCCGCGGCTTAACGCCTTATTTCACCGAAGTGCGTGGCGCACCGGCGCTCAAGAAAACGATCATCGCGGAAATTTTATCCAAACACGCGCTGAAACCAGAATCGGTACTGATGATTGGCGATGCCATGGCGGATTTGGAAGGTGCGCAAGCCAACGGCACCGCTTTCCTGGGCCGCGTCTATCCCGGCGACCCCAATCCTTTTCCCGAACATGTGGAAATCGTTCCCGATTTGCGCGGGTTAGTCGCGTAAGCGCATCAGCTTCCCGATGCAACGGCATGTCTTCCCGAATATCGAACAACTGAGTCAGGCCTTTGCCGACTTTGCTGCAACCACGCTACAAAACACGCTAGCCCATAAACCCCAAGCCACACTGGTCGTCCCTGGCGGCAACACGCCGCGTCATTACCTGCCCGCATTGGCAAAGTGTAAGCTACCCTGGGACCGAATTACTGTCACGCTCAGCGACGAACGCTGGGTTGATGTTACTGATAAACAATCCAACGAGCATCTGGTAAAACAGCACCTGATGAGTCACCTTCCTGAAAATACTCGTTTCGTGGGTCTAAAAACCCGGCACGGCAACCCATTTGATGCTGTCGATGAAATTCACCAACGACTGGATAAGCTGCCGCTTCCATTGAGCCTAACGGTATTAGGCTTGGGAGAAGATGGGCATATTGCTTCGTTGTTTCCGGGAATGAATCCCGACTTAACTGATACCCATCACTGCATTGCGGTCGCACCGCCGATTGCGCCATCGCTGCGCGTGAGTCTTTCATTGAAACTGCTGGCGGAAAGTGAACATATTGCGTTGGTTGTTACGGGGGAGAATAAGCGGAGATTGCTGGATCGATTGAGTGAAAATCCTGATTCGAAATTGCCAATTGCTTGGTTATTGCAACGCAATCAATCACCGATTACGGTTTTTGAAACTGATGCATAGTAAGTAAAATGAAATATGAACATAGCATATTCATAAATTCCAACTTGGAACTACCTGTATTGACGTAAAATATCGCATTATTTCTAATTCGATTCTACATTCCTCCATCCCATAAGCATGCTTCAGCCAGGCGATATTATTCTTGTTTCTGGAACTCAAAAATCCTCTTCCGCACTAATTGAACTTCAGAAGATGTTTATAGCCTGTGCGCAGTCAAGCCATGTACTAATAGCGCAGGCCGAATGCGTCTGCGTGGATGCTGTGCCAAAAGACGGAGTTAGGCAGCGGTTTTTCCATGATGTCATACAAAGTGTAAAGCCTTCATGGAAGGTAATAAGAAGAAATCTCTCTCAAAATCAGAAAGATGAAATAATCAAATCATCAGTTTATTTTTTAAATCAGGAATACCTAATCAAACCAGCTGAGTTTCTTGGAAAGAATAAATCATATTGCTCTGAGTTGGTCAGAAAAATATACCAGCGAGCCTCTCTGGAGATAGATGTTCCACTCGACGGTCCAGTAATGCCCGCCCACTTCGATCACCTAATTCGAAACAGTTCAGTCTGGACCGATGTAACTAAAGAAATTAAAGAATTCCATGACAATCCGCCCCTAAGTATTGAGGAGCTTCGTCAAGCAGCAAACTTTTTAATAAAAGGCATAAAGCTCAATAGAAAGCGATTTGATGATCGAGAAAAATGGCGAGAATGGTTAAAGAATTTATTGCTCAACGGAAAGATCAGTAATTCCTCATATGAAGAAAAGATGGCATTCATTGAGTCAATAGAAGCCAGCATGAACTACAAGTTCTGGAATACGTAAAGAAAAAACAACGGCAGGGAATGGCAGTGGGATCAAATCTTGCAGTATGAATCTTCTAACTATACTAATTTCTGCAATACCGGATAAGCTTGTAAGTGGAACAACTTCGTCTTCTAGAAGATCGAAACGACATTAACTGCATGATCAAATTCAATACCAAGACCGGAATATTCTTGTTCATACCAAGTGCCGCCTTAATAGCTTCTTCAGCGGCCTCCTCAAGAATCTTTACCCAGCACACGATCAGCCGCCAATCCGTGCCTGTATTCGCCGCCGAAATTCATCTCGATCAATCAGTTTCACGGCACCCGCATCAATTTCAGCAAGACGGCGCAGAATTTCCTTCTTCCAAGCTTCCAATGCACCCGCATCATCGGGCGCATCCAGGCTTTTAACCAAAGCATGCGCCAACTCGGCACGTTCTGCCTCCGGGTACATGAGTGTTTTGGAACGAAGCTTGTTCAAACTTTCAGTTTTCATGAGTGCTCCGTAGAAATACAACCAGTCCCTATAATATCTAACCTCTTATTGGCCAATCAAAAACCCCGTCAAATCGTCCCACCATTCTCCAGCCATTCGCGGCAATCCGGAGTCAACGCACGCCCGCAAGCGGCATCATAAAGCGCTAGTTCATCGTCTGAGAGTACGTCGCGCCAACGGTTATTGGTGCCTTTGTGCATAAACGTCTCCGCTCCGCCCTTCCAGAGCCGACCGCCCCCTGGTGCATACAACTCGCCCTGGCGCTTCATCTCTGCAAAGGATATCGCCTTAAAGATGCCGTCCCAAGCTTGCTCGGGCACATCGATCTCGAGAAATGTAGCAATGCGGCGAACTTCACGCTCGGTGTCCGCAAGCATGTCGCTGTAGTGGAACAACTGAATGTTGGGTAGGTGGCGGAAATTCCACCAGGACTGAACATTGGAAAGATGCGACCAGTACGGCCAGCCGTCGGATTCCCATGTAAACGAACCACGGGTTATCCAATTCCGCCAAAAGGCATGAATATCATCCGGCGGCGGCGGGAGTTCATCTCCCACGCGCCCGGGCAGCATATTCATAAGCATTAATATTTCTTCCTTCATGCCGGTATAGTGATTCCACAGCGACATGAAAACATCACGCGCATCGCGGGCGATATAGAGGTATTTGACCTTTTCACTATAAGTCACGCCATCGAGCGGCAAGTGCGTTTTGATAAAGCGGCGATGCTGCTGCGCCTTCAAGTTGCTCAGAACCACTTCGAGCGGAATAATCCGCATGTCCAACCACGGCGACATTTGCGCAGGCGGCGCCGGAAAATTCCCGTCCGGAAAGAGCAGGTGCGCAACAATTGCTTGTGTCCACGTCGTGCCGGCTTTGTAGGAGGTTGCGATGACAATATCATCAGCGCGCGATTCGAAATAATCCCAGCGCGTGCTGTCAAAATGGTGATTCTGGTAAATATGCGTGCGTTGGGGTAGATTCAGCATTTCGGTAACCTGTAATTAAATGTTGTCAACATATAGGGACGCACTCGATTTGGCAAGCGATTGCAGTGTATTGGTAAAGAATCGGTAGAAAATCTGCGCGCGACTTAATAGTCGAACCAGTTTAGCAGGCCGTTGAGAAACTATCTGCGGTGTTAAAAACAGACTCAAAATGCTCATTTATTAAGCATAAACTGTGCTTTTTCGCCTGTTTTTGCCTTGCATCGGCTGCCTCGAAAACGTTTTTCAACGACCTGTTAGCTTTCATCCAATCCAATTATTCCTGCGGCACCACTTTAGGCCGCCGGTTGTCATCAATGGCGACGTAAGTCAGTACGGCCTCGGTGACTTTGATGCAAATCTCTTCCCCGCCTTCCCGGACGCCACGCTGAGCGTATACCGATACATCGACGGTAATCGAGGTATGTCCCACTTTAATGATGTCGGCATAGAGGCTGACGATATCGCCGACAAACACGGGTTGCTTGAATACGAAGGAATTGACGGCCACCGTTGCAACCCGCCCGCGCGCGCGACGGATGGCCGGAATGCTGCCCGCGGTATCCACTTGCGACATAATCCATCCGCCAAAAATATCGCCGGCATAATTGGTATCCGATGGCCTTGGCACCACGCGCAATATGGGTTGACCTTCCGGCAACGAAACATGAAGTATCGAATCATTGTTCGGTATGTTATGCATGAGTGTATTTAGCTGATGAATAGAGATGCCGCAAGAATACAATAATCCACTCATCTCAGGTCAGTTTCTGTTTCTTCAAACCTTCGCTTCAGCACAGTTGAAGGTTCATTCGCTTTTCGGCTGGAAAAACGGGAGAATGGGGCCATAAAATTATTCTGACCCTATCAGGCCTTATGGAATCCCTATTTGAAACTGCCGCGCGCTGCCTGATCACCTGTGAAATCGAAGAAAAACTGCGTTTGTCCGGGCAAACGGCACAGGCATGGCGCGACGGCTTATTGTCTTTAGACTGTAAAGACGAACCGGAACCGATTGGCGAGCCTGGACATCCGGCCAGACCTGTTCTGGTGGCACCCGATAAAGTGCCCAAACGCGGCCTGGGTACCAAAGAAGGTCTTTCCGCGCTGGTCCATGCAATGGCGCATATCGAATTCAACGCCATTAATCTGGCCTGGGACGCTGTATATCGTTTCCGTGATCTGCCTGAACAGTTCTACAGCGATTGGATAAAAGTGGCGGAAGAGGAGGCCTATCATTTTCAGTTGTTGCGCACGCGCCTGAATGAGCTCGGCACTGACTATGGAGAATTCACGGCACATAATGGTTTGTGGGATATGGCTAAGCGCACGGCATTTGATCCGATGGTGCGCATGGCGTTGGTGCCACGTGTGCTGGAAGCCAGAGGATTGGATGTGACACCTGGCATTATCAAACGATTGCGTCAGGTTGGTGACGAAAAAACGGTCGCCGTGTTAGAGATCATTTTGCATGATGAAGTCGGACATGTGGCGATCGGATCGCACTGGTTTAAATATTTTTGTCAGCAACGCGGATTGGATTCAGAGCAGATATTTCGCGAATTGATCAGCCAATACTTTACACGACCGATGTCCGGCTCATTTGATTATGCAGCCAGACAAAAAGCAGGGTTTACGATAACCGAGCTAAAAGCGCTTGAATGCATGGAAATCTCCGCAGCACATTCCGGAAAAACTTCATCGAATCGCTCCTAACAGGCCGTTGAAAAACTATCTGCATTGCCGCTGCGGTGTTAAAAACAGGCTCAAAATGCTCATTT
>NZ_JAIEME010000040.1 GCF_019752415.1 Nitrosomonas sp. | reverse complement strand
ACAAATGCGCCTTCTGAGCCGATACTGATCAATGAAAGTGATTGTTCGCGTGATTTCAGCAAGGAAATGACTAAAAAATATCGCGATACTCACAAAAAAATCAGAAATTGTAACGAGTTTGATAATTCGTTGAATTTTGCAAAGGTCTCGGATATTCTAACATTTCCGGTTCTTATGATCACCAAAATCAGTAAATATATATTTAACATCAAATTCTTGTTGGCATTTAATGGCCGATTGTTTAGCTCTGGATTACCTGTGGCCGTGCTTTGGGGCTTTCTTTATATTGCTCCAAAATGTTTCTTATCTAATATTTCAGTGAGTGTACGCGATGCTCCAATTCGCCATTCAGGAAGAATTAGATCAAAGGTATTTTCTAGCTTACGAGTATTTAAACGCGAGTTAAGTGGGCGTTCTGCAGGCAATGGATAGTCATCACTCTTTAGCGGTTGCAGTGCAGTAGATGGAACTTTGAGTGGAATGTTTGCTTGCTCAGCATGCTTTAAAATGAATTTGGCAAAATCGAACCAAGATGTACACCCGCTTGCAACTAAGTGATATAAACCGGATACCTCAGGATTGTGTTTTAATGTAAGTATTGCGTAAGCAGTGACATCAGCAATTAATTCTGCTCCTGTAGGTGACCCAACTTGATCATTGACTATCGTTAATTTATCTCGTTGCCGCGCTAAGCGGAGAATTGTTTTAATGAAATTATTTCCATAGGAAGCATAAACCCAACTGGTACGAAATATTAAATGTGCACAACCAGATGACCGAATATTTGTTTCACCTTCCAACTTAGTTTTACCATAAACATTGAGAGGATCCGTAGGATCGGTTTCAAGATATGGTTGGTCACCAGCGCCGTTAAAAACATAATCCGTGGAATAGTGAATTAATCGAGCATTCAGTTGCCTGGCTTCTTGTGCCAGTACGCCAGGTGCCTCTGCATTAAGAATTTGAGCTAACTCTGGTTCCTTTTCAGCTTTATCGACCGCTGTATAGGCTGCTGCATTAACAATGATATCTGGCGAAATTTTCCGTACGGTTCGTTTGACGCCTGCAAGATTAGTTAGATCGCCGCAAAAATTTTCACTTGTCGAATTTAAAGCGACTAATTCGCCTAAGGGAATCAAACTGCGCTGCAGTTCCCATCCCACTTGACCTTTTCCGCCGAATAGTAATATTTTCATTTCAGTAACCCGAGATAGTTTCTTTCTATCCACTCGCGGTACGTACCGTTTTGAATATCAGATATCCATTGCTGATTATTCAGATACCACTGAATAGTTTTACGTATTCCCGTCTCAAACGTTTCTGCTGGTTTCCAGTTTAATTCACGTTCAATTTTCATTGCATTAATTGCGTAGCGACGATCGTGCCCTGGTCGATCCTTGACAAAAGTAATCAACTTGTGAAAAACCGAGCCAGGAAACGAGTCTTCTAATAAAGTACAAATTGTTTGAACAATCTCGATATTTGGTTTTTCATTCCAACCGCCAATATTATAAGTTTCTCCTACAATACCGGCTTCTAGTACACGGCGAATTGCGGAGCAGTGATCAGTAACAAATAACCAGTCGCGAATTTGCTGACCATCCCCATATACGGGTAAAGATTTCCTTGCCAAAGCATTAGCAATCATTAAGGGGATTAATTTTTCTGGGAACTGGAAGGGGCCATAATTATTCGAACAGTTTGTGGTTAGTATGGGTAAGCCGTACGTGTGATGATAGGCACGAACTAAGTGATCACTGGAAGCCTTGCTTGCTGAGTAGGGGCTGTTGGGTTCATAACGATGCTCTTCGGTAAAAGCGGGTTCGTTTCGAGTCAATGAACCATACACTTCATCGGTGGAAACATGGAGAAAGCGGAAATTTTGTTTAGTAGTGGATTCAAGCTCATTCCAATAAGCGCGTACTGCTTCCAATAAGTGAAATGTGCCCAGAATATTGGTTTGAATAAAATCTTCTGGGCCGTGGATCGAGCGATCAACATGACTTTCAGCAGCCAAGTTAATAATTGCTCGGGGTTGGTACTGAGCCAGGATTTGTGAAACCAGCTGGGTATTTCCAATATCTCCTTGTACAAAGATATGCCGCGTATCTTTAGATAATGAGGACAAATTTTGTAAATTACCGGCGTAAGTTAATTTATCAAGATTTATAATTTTTTCATCGGATTGTGCTAACCAATCCAGAACAAAATTACTTCCAATAAATCCTGCACCCCCTGTGACTAGAATCATGCTGTTTTCCTAAAGAATAGATCGATTGTGGTGATATTTCTATAAATGCCAAGCATAGCTTAATTTTTATTATTTACTCGGGATCCCAGCTGGGTAAAATTCCTATTTCATCAGAATGTACTTGAAATTCACAGTCGATGCCGATTCCCGGCACCCATATTAGCTTCTCACCACAAAACAATAAGGGTATGGAGATACGTTCCCACGGTGGGATAGCTGTTTCCTGCAATAGATTTTTCAATCTTTTGCGTGGGCGATTGCAAGCCGGTGTAAAACGTTCTCCGCCACTACGCGAACGCACAGTGATTGGTTCATTTAATAATTTTTGCTGGCTAATACCTTGATTTCTTACTTGAGTAAATCGGATACTGCCGCGTAAATGAGGGAGTGCTAAGTAGGCTTCCCCTCGCCATATGTATTGCTTGGGTTCTTGGAAAGGTGTTTTCCCGGGTAACATATAAATGATACCTTTATAACAACGCATTTCAGTATCACCAAAATTGATATGGAATTGATTGTCCATGCCTATCGATAAAAGCTGATTCAGAATATTTTCTATTTTGGCTGTGCTGGGAAGGGTTACACCGTAATTTAGCAATGTGTAGCGTAGAAGATTTTTGGCGCGAGGGAAGCTCAGCTTGCGTAGATTTTCAACTTGAAGTTTTCCCAAAGCACGACAATATGCATTATCGATTTCAGCTAATTCATCTAATAGAAATGATGCTTCAAACAAGTGGCGACTCGTACGTAACAGCGTTTTTGGATAATTGGGGTATCGTATTTTTAATATGGGTAGAATCTCATGACGCAAGAAATTTCTATTGAAAGTGATGCTGTCATTACTTTCGTCGACGATCCAATTTAATTTGTGTTGCCGTGCATAGGCTTCAATTCGGCTACGAGAAACTTCTAACAGTGGCCGGAATATTTGCGGAGCTGCATCAGAAACTTGTTTTCTGACAATTGGCATCGCACTCAATCCTTTTACGCCTGCACCACGAAATAATTGTAACAATAGAGTTTCGGCTTGATCATCCAGGTGCTGCGCCAATACCACATAATCTGCTTGTATATGACTGAATATGCGATAACGCTCTTCCCGGGCGATAGCCTCAAGACTGGTACCAGCTTCTTTTTTGATCTGTAGATAGGCGACATAGATAGAAATGCCGTAGCTGTGGCAGAGATTGCAACAAAACCTGCTCCAGAGTGTTGCGTTACTGCTGATACCATGATTAACATGCACAGCAGAAAGTGTAAATTGCAATTGTTTGGATAACGTAGCCAGTACGTGCAGTAATACAACGGAATCTATACCCCCACTCAAGGCAATAGTTAAGTGATCGCCCTGTTTAATATGTGCAAGTAATACTTCTTTCGTATCACATATAAGGCTATTCGACTTTGACTTCCTTAAATGAGCCATATGTCATAAGCCGATCTAGACGTTTTTCCAGAAGTGATTCGATAGAATGATCCTGAAGCTTGCGGAGTGATTCCTGTAAAACATTCTTTACCGATTGCATGATTGCTGGGTAATCACGATGTGCGCCACCGATTGGTTCAGTAATGATACTGTCAATTAAATTCATTGTTTTCAATCGGTCAGCAGTAATTCCCATGATTTCCGCTGCCTCAGGTGCTTTGTCTGCACTTTTCCATAGGATAGATGCGCAACCCTCCGGTGATATCACGGAGTAGGTGGCATATTGCAACATATGGATGACATCCCCGACAGCGACTGCTAAGGCACCACCAGAGCCGCCTTCTCCAATAATTACGCAGATTACGGGAACTCTTAATTCCGCCAAAACATAAAGATTCTTACCGATGGCTTCTGATTGCCCGCGCTCTTCCGCATCAATACCGGGATATGCACCTGGCGTATCGATAAAAGTAACGAGTGGAATAGAGAACTTCTCGGCCAAGCGCATCAGGCGCAGTGCTTTACGATAACCTTCCGGTTTGGGCATCCCAAAATTACGATAAATCTTTTCCCGAGTATCACGTCCTTTCTGATGGCCGATCACCATAATGGTCTGGCCGTTAAATCGTGCTATACCGCCGACAATTGCGTGGTCATCGGAAAAATTCCGGTCACCATGCAATTCTTCAAAATCTGCAAATAAATATTCAATGTAATCCAGCGTATAGGGGCGTTGCGGATGCCGGGCAACTTGTGAAATTTGCCAGGGTGTCAGTTTTGCATAAACATTTTTCGTGAGAGATTGACTTTTTGCCTGTAAACGCACAATTTCAGCCGAGATATCCAACGCGGAATCGTCTTGGGCAAAGCGTAATTCTTCTATTTTTGATTCAAATTCCGCAATATTTTGCTCAAATTCCAGAAAAGTGATTTTCATGTGGACTAAGATATAATCTTAAAACTGAGATGATACAGGATTTAAAGATAATTCTGCATGGTGGAGTTAATCAAAATGATGTCAATTTTTGGTGAGCATCTTAAATGTTGGACGAAGCTTGTTTGATCAGCTTGTTTGAGTTTTTTATGCAATGAGGTTATTTGACCGCATGAATCATATGAAGGAGTTTTTATGAAACGACGCACCTTTCTCCAAGGATGCAGTGGAATAACTGTATTGCCCCTTTTTTTATTATTATCAACACAAGCAGTTGCAAATCTTATCAATCAGACTGTGATCGAACCACTCAACAAACCACATAAAGCATGGCGCGGACTGGTTTCAGCAGAAGCTTATCGTGTTTTATTTGAAGAAAATACCGAAGAACCCGGTAGTAGCGAATTAAATTATGAGCATCGGGAAGGAATTTTTATTTGTGCTGCCTGTTATTTGCCATTATTTGAAAGTCAGTATAAATATGAAAGTGGAAGCGGATGGCCGAGCTTTACCCAACCTATTCCGGGAAGCATTGGTACTAAGCCCGATTTTCAACTAATTTTTTTGCGAACTGAGTATCACTGCGCACGATGCGGGGGGCATCAGGGGCACGTTTTTAAGGATGGTCCGCCACCCAGAGGCGAGCGTTGGTGCAATAATGGACTGGCGTTAAAATTTGTACCAAAAACAGACCAACTACCGGCACTCAGAGGCTAAGTCTATGTTGAAATGGATTCATCAACAGAATTTTATGATTGTGTTATTGCTGTTTGTAGTGATATTGAATGCTTGCCGACAAATGGATGGACCAATAGCAGAGGCAACGATTTCGCTAATACCGGAGGAAAATTTAGAGACAGCAATCTTTGCTGGCGGTTGTTTTTGGTGTACGGAATCTGATTTTGATAAAATCCAAGGTGTTGTTTCGACTACATCAGGTTATATTGGTGGTACCGTGGAGAATCCAACCTATGGTCAGGTGGTTGCTGGCAAAACCGGGCATGTTGAAGCTGTGAAAATTCATTTTGATAATACAAAAACTAGTTTTTCCCAATTACTAGCCGCCTATTGGATAACGATAGATCCGTTGACCATCAACAAACAGTTTTGCGATGTCGGGCCACAGTATCGCAGTGTGATTTTTTACCGAAATTCTGATCAAAAAGAGCTGGCAGAAACCTCAAAGAAGGAACTGGCAGCTTCCCGGCGATTTAATCGACCGATTGTTACGGAGATTTTACCTGCGACGGAATTTTACCGCGCAGAAGAATATCATCAAGATTATTACATTAAGAACCCACTGCGGTATACATATTATCGGAACAATTGCGGACGGGATAAACGGTTAGAAGAATTGTGGGGAATTAAACATTAATAGAATAAAGATGATTTCTTTGGGAGGAATTACGCCTAAAGACTTTTTACGTGATTATTGGCAACAGCGGCCTTTGCTGGTAAGGAATGCATTGCCTGGTTTTGGCGGATTATTAACGCGCGATGAACTGACGGAACTGGCGTGTCATGAAGATGCGCAATCCCGCCTTGTAATCCAGAGAAATAGTAAGTGGCATCTTAAGCATGGTCCACTCAACAGCAATGATTTTGCAAAGTTGCCTAAAAAGCAATGGGCACTACTAGTGCAAGATGTGAATCATTTTCTGCCTTCAGCGCGTGACTTATTGTCGAAATTCCGCTTTATTCCGCATGCCCGCTTGGATGACCTAATGGTGAGCTATGCACCCAAGGGTGGTGGGATCGGGCCACATTTTGATTCCTACGATGTATTCTTATTGCAAGGAATGGGATCTCGACGTTGGCAGATATCGGCGCAGCAGGATGATCGATTCATAGCTGACGCTCCGCTTAGAATACTGAAAAATTTCCTGCCGGAACAAGAGTGGATTCTTAAACCGGGTGATATGCTTTACTTGCCGCCTAAATACGCGCATAACGGGATTGCTGAAGATGATTGTATGACATATTCCATTGGCTTCCGTGCTCTCAGTCATGATGAGGTGATGACACAATTTCTTGTTTATCTACAAGACAAGGTAGAAACGGAAGGCCGGTATTCTGATCCAGGATTGCGATTGCAATCTCATCCATCAAAGATCAGTGAAGCAATGCAAGCCCAGGTACATTCGATATTGAAGAAAATTAGCTGGAGTCGCGATGATATTGAAAATTTTCTGGGTATTTATCTTTCGGAACCTAAGTCACATGTTTTCTTTGAGCAGCCGATGGAACCTCTGGCGCCATTTGTATTTCTGCAACAGATTAGGAAAAATGGAGTTCAGCTTGGCTTAAAAAGTAGAATGTTAAGTAGCCATAATAAGTTCTTTATCAATGGTGAAGTTTGTAGAGTGAGTAGCAATACATTCAAAATGTTGCTTGAATTGGCTGACAATCAGAAATTCTTTCCATCTCCTCATATCGACGAGGAGACAGAGAAAATCCTGTATCAGTGGTATGTTAGTGGTTATATCGTAAGTAAGAATCAGGCAATATGAAACTCTCAATAGTCTGACATCTTAGAGATTTACTTGAATTTTTCTGGACAGTATTATTTTATTCTGGTTTTAAGGTTATGGTCTTTCTGATTTTAATGTCCGATGAGTTGTTTTACATAATTTAATTTTCGTCAAATTTATTTTTGATTATAGGAGATCTAGAATATGAAATACTCTCTATTAATTGCTGTTCTTTTAGCTTCATTTCTAGTCGGATGTGGTGAGCCAAAACCAGGTCAATACCCTCCAAGCTTTATGGATGAACGTGAGGGCACACCTAAGTAATGAGGTATCGGTCGAATCTTAAAGTTTAAGAGTTTTTCTAATTTCATAAAAAAGAAACCGCTTTGTAAGGGGCGGTTTCTTTTTTATGAAATTAGTTTAATAATATTAACGTGGTGTTCATAATAAGCTATCGATTATCTTGATAAATATTTTCCGAATGGTATCAGCGGATTAACAAGTTCGGCATAAAGTCTTTTAAGTTTTGTGGTAGTTTAAATAGGTACAAAATTGTATAATTGAATGGCTTCAATTATGCTATTGCATATTAACTAAATAGAAAGAACATGGGAGATTAAATGATTAAATTTTCACTTTTTGCCGCTGCATTTGCAGTATTATCGTTAACTGCTTGTGAAGGCAAGAAAAGTCTTGATGGCTACCCTATGGATAAACCACCCCCATCAGCTTATGCACCAAGGGATTCAGAACCTGCTGATAATACAAAATAGTCTTTTATAGGGCCATTAGCTTTTTTAAAAGAAGATTATTGGCTTGTCGATTGATAAAATAATAAATTAAGCTGGATTATTTATTATTTTATCAATCAAAAAAGATTTTTCATTTGATTGCGACCACTGCGTATAATTCCAGTTTATGAAATTATATGCAGTGTGGGTATGAAAAATGAATTTGTAGAAACTATGAAATTATATGGGATATGTAGAGTTTTTCTTATTCCATTAATGATTAAATAATCCAAAAAGCAGATATAAACTCGTTAAATTTCTAGCTAGAACTTGCTTGAATGATTGGTTTAATTCGTTATATACTGCTGAACTTACTTTTAAGAACTTTTTATAAGGAAAATACATGATGAAATATACTCTTCTGGCTTCACTCTTGCTGTCTTTAACGTTATTTGCATGCGGTGGAAAACCTAGTCAAGCATTGCCTGAAACTGAAAAAGCGAACTATGAAAAGGTTATGAAAGGCGGAGAGCCAGACAGCAAAAAATAATTTCTTTTTGCCTGAGAGAAAAACCGCCCGAAGAGGCGGTTTTTTATTTGCAAGATTTATTTTTTGGATATTTGCTCTTTTTCATTCTTTCTGAGAGTTTCCCTTATTACTTTAGGATTTTTCCAAAATACAAAACTAACTCTTCAACGCGCTCATGTCAGCACTCACACTTTTGTTATTTAAGCTGCTCATGTAAAAGCTTCAGAATGCGGCTCGTAGTGGCGGAATTCACCGCTGTTTCGTCATCATTTAACAGAGTAACTTTGCTGGTATTGGTTCCAGTGCTATGAATTTGTATACGGTATTTTGCAGCTTTTTCATCATCCTTATTCCCGCTACGCCAGAACATAATTCCTGACAGAATACCCTCGTCATCGCTTTTTTTCTTGCTGTCCTTATCGGGACTAAGATAGCGCACAAAATAAATACCCTCTACGCGATTGCGATCCTCAACAGTAAAGCCAATACGGTCAAGTGCCAAACCAACACGTCGCCATGATCTGTCGAATGCTTCAGTAATGACGAGAGTACTCCCTGTTTCCGAGTCAATGTGGGCGCGTTCTTGAGCAGTACTCTTGCCGGTAGTTAACTCCAGCTTGGCTTTCTCTTCTTCTACGCCAAAGCGCATCATCAAACGAGATAGCATCTCAGCTTCCAGGTCAGGATCTGCTGCGCGTGGTTGCCAGATTGTCCGGTTGAGGCTGCCTCCTTCCAGGACCTCATTCATGCCACGATGACTGATATATATTTCGGTACTGCCTATCTCATTGCGTTCCAAACGGGTGCGGAATTTATCACGCTCAGCTGTTGAATAAATACTATCCAGGAAGGTGGAGAGGAAAGTGCGCACAAAGTCTTGTGGAATCTTGGCGCGATTTTCTGCCCAATCAGTTTCCATAATTCCTGCTTCTGGAACTTCTATTTTGATCAAGAAACCCAGTTCCTGCCAGAATTCTTTTACTATTGGCCATACAGTTTCAGGAGATTGCGGTACAACCAGCCAGCGTTGCGTTCCAGCTCGCTCAATATGCACATTCTGAATCGATGATGGTAAAAAAGAGGATGTGCCAGCAGCCGTTTGTTGTCCGCCACGTTCGCTACTATAGGTGGAAAATGTTGCACTACCTGATGAACTGAGTTCAGGGATTGAATAACGTTCATCAATAGCGGGTTTGATGAGATCGGGCGGTATGTCTAAAGCAGGTAATTTTCCTGCTGACTTATAATCGATGGTTTTGGTTTCTGGAAACAGGTTGCAACCTGTATTTGTCAATGAAAGCGCCAATACCAGAGACGGTATGGTTACTTTTCGCCATTTCATTTTTGACATCTTATTCCTTCAAATCATGGATATTGGCTGATTGCATGGCTTCTCGAATAAGCTGGTGATACTGAGCGGATAAGGGTGTAAGCGGCAGTCGGATTCCAGAGCCGATTAAACCCATTTGTGCAACAGCCCATTTCACAGGTATTGGATTCGCTTCTACAAACAGATCAATATGTAAACGCAGGAGCTTGTGATTCAGCACTCGCGCAGTATTTAGATTGCCAGAGAATGCAGCAATACACATTTCACGCATCATTCTGGGTGCTACATTTGCCGTGACTGAAATGACGCCATGACAACCTAACAGCAGCAATGCTAATGCACTGACGTCATCACCGCTATAGATGGAAAATCCGGATGGTGCACGTGACAATAAGTCAGAACCTCGCCCAATATCTCCCGTTGCATCTTTAATACCCACAATATTGGGAATCTGTGCCAAGCGTAGTGCGGTATTGTTATGAATATCTGCAACTGTTCTACCCGGAACGTTGTAGAGGATATGTGGAATTTCTACTGCTTCTGCGATTGCCTTAAAGTGCTGATACAACCCTTCCTGAGTAGGTTTGTTGTAATAAGGAGCAACCGAGAGACAGGCATCTACGCCAGAGTCTTTTGCATAAATCGATAAATCAATAGCTTCACGCGTTGAATTCGCACCAGTACCTGCAATCACCGGGATGCGTCCAGCAACATGTTCAACTGCAGTGCGCATCAACAAGTGGTGCTCATCAAAATCTACAGTTGGCGATTCACCTGTCGTGCCAACTACTACAACGCCATCGGTACCCTGGTCTATATGGAAATCAAGAAGAGAACGGAAACGCTCTAAATCTAATCCACCCTCTTCATCCATCGGAGTGACGATAGCAACCAAGCTACCTTTAAACATATCAATCTATCCAGTAGAAATAATACATTTTACCCGAATCTCATATTGTTGAAGTATATTCACCATGTATTCCGGCATATTTTATTCTTGCTGCTGACTTAGATGCTACGCTTTAATCTATCGATATATCTACATTTGATTTAGAAAAGTTGATCTTGTAATCACTGAAATCAACTTTAATCGTATCTTTTGCAATAAATCGACCTTCCAGAATTTCCTTGGCTAATGGATTTTCAATTTGCGATTGAATAGCACGTTTTAGAGGACGTGCGCCATAAACTGGATCAAAACCAGCTTGAGAAAGCGCTGCCAGTGCTGCTTCGCTGACTTGGAGTTTCATATCCAGTTTGGCCAATCGTGTTTCCAGGTAATTCAATTGTATTCTGGCAATCGATTTAATATGTATTTCATCTAACGCATGAAATACAACGACTTCATCAATGCGATTAATAAATTCTGGACGGAAATGCGTTTTTACTTCGCCCATAACGGCTTCTTTGATTGCTTGATATTCACTTCCGGACATTTCCTGAATCATTTGAGAACCCAGGTTGGATGTCATGACGATAACCGTGTTCTTAAAATCAACGGTGCGACCCTGACCATCCGTCATGCGTCCGTCATCCAGAACTTGTAGCAATACATTGAATACATCCGGATGTGCTTTCTCCACTTCGTCTAGCAAAATAACCGAATAGGGCTTTCTGCGTACGATCTCAGTTAAGTAACCGCCTTCCTCATAACCGACGTAACCCGGCGGCGCACCGATCAGGCGAGCTACCGAATGTTTTTCCATAAATTCGGACATATCAATGCGGATTAGATGGTCTTCGGAATCAAACAGGAATCCTGCCAGAGCTTTACATAGTTCAGTTTTCCCTACACCGGTTGGTCCCAGGAACAGGAAAGACCCGTAAGGCCGGTTGGGATCAGCCAGCCCGGCACGCGAACGGCGGATCGCATCAGATACTAAGCGCACGGCTTCATCCTGACCAACCACGCGATCATGTAGTTTTTGTTCCATCAGCAGCAGTTTTTCGCGTTCACCCTGCATCATTTTAGACACAGGGATGCCGGTAGCTCGCGATACCACTTCTGCAATTTCTTCTGCGCCGACTTGCGTGCGTAATAGTTTGGGCGTGATTGTCACACCAGGTTCGCTGTCTCCGGTTTGTTGCTTCTGATCATTGAGCTGGGATTGTAATTGCGCTTCCAGTTGCGGGAGACGACCGTATTGCAATTCCGAGACTTTTTGCCAATCGCCTTTACGGGTAGCCGCTTCTATTTCCAGCTTGATTTTTTCCATTTCCTCCTTAATCTGTTGGGAGCCTTGTACATAGAATTTTTCAGTTTTCCAGATTTCGTCTAAGTCAGCATATTCCCGTGCTTTTTGTTTTATTTCTTCCTCAAGTAATTGCAGGCGTTTTTGCGATGCTTCATCCTTTTCCCTTTTGATTGCTTCGCGCTCAATTTTGAGTTGTATCAAGCGACGGTCCAGCTTATCCAGCGCTTCTGGCTTGGAATCAATTTCCATGCGAATGCGTGCTGCGGCTTCATCAATCAAGTCAATTGCCTTGTCGGGCAGAAAACGATCGGTAATGTAACGATTGGATAATTCAGCAGCAGCGACAATAGCGGGGTCTGTGATATCCACGCCATGATGCACTTCATATTTTTCCTGCAAACCGCGCAGTATTGCGATCGTGGCTTCTACGGTGGGTTCTTCCACCAATACCTTCTGAAAACGCCGTTCCAGCGCAGCATCTTTTTCAATATATTTGCGGTATTCATCCAATGTGGTTGCACCGACACAGTGCAATTCTCCGCGTGCCAATGCGGGTTTTAACATATTGCCTGCGTCCATTGCACCTTCTGCTTTGCCTGCTCCAACCATCGTATGCAGCTCATCAATAAATACAATGGTTTTACCTTCGTCTTGCGCAAGTTCTTTTAACACCGACTTGAGGCGTTCTTCAAATTCGCCACGGTATTTTGCACCCGCCAGCAATGCAGCCATATCCAGCGAGAGAACTCGTTTATCTTTCAGGCTTTCAGGTACTTCCCCATTGATAATGCGCTGGGCTAAGCCTTCAACAATTGCGGTTTTACCCACACCCGGTTCACCAATCAGCACGGGGTTGTTTTTTGTGCGACGTTGTAGAACCTGTATCGCACGACGAATTTCATCGTCACGTCCGATGACCGGATCCAGCTTACCCTGACGTGCACGTTCCGTAAGATCCAGTGTATATTTCTTTAAAGCTTCTCGACTACCTTCGGCTTCTGCACTACTGACCTGCTCGCCACCTCGTATTGCATTGATGGCTTTTTCTAGTGCTGTGTAATTGGCACCATGTTGCTTAAGCAATGCAGCGATCTCACCTTTATCCTGCAAGATTGCCAGAAGAAACATTTCTGAGGCAATAAACTGGTCGTTACGTTTTTGCGCTTCTTTGTCTGCCAAGTTAAGCAGGTTATTCAACGTACGGGAAATAGCAACTTCCCCACCCGAATTTTCTACTTTTGGTAAACGATGAACGCTTTGTTTTATATTTTCCAGAAGTGGAGTGGTATTGACTCCGGAGCGCTGAAGCAAGGAAAGTGTACTGCCATCTTCTTGTTGCAATAATGCTAGTAGCAGATGCTGTGGTTCAATGGTTGGATTATCCTGACCGACAGCAACACTCTGTGCATCAGCAAAGGCTTGCTGGAATTTAGTGGTTAGTTTGTCAAAACGCATGAAATGCTCCCATAGTAGGTTATTGTTTCCTACGTGGGGGAGAGGAATGAAATTTCAAGAGCAGATTATTTTGCTGAGTGGATAACGCGTATATTGTTTGTTGGTGGTATAGGTTTTAGTAGGGTGCGCTCAATTTCAGAAATAGGTACTGGTTTGCTAAAATAATAGCCTTGATAGTGATTGCATTTCTGTGTCATCAAAAAATTCAATTGTTCTTCTGTTTCAATTCCTTCTGCGATGACATCCATTTCCAGACTGTGCGCCATCGCGATAATAGTCGCAACAATGGTGCGGTCATTTTTATCGGTTACAATATCGCGCACGAATGAACGATCTATTTTGAGTGTATGAATCGGGAAGCGCTTCAAATAACTCAGGCTTGAGTAACCAGTCCCAAAATCATCAATTGAAATTTGTATGCCCATTGCACTGAGACAGTTAAGTGTTTCTACCACTCTTTCAATATTGTCGATCAGCATACTTTCTGTTATTTCCAGGGCAATATATTTAGCTTCTACACCTGTTTCTCTGAGGATGCGTGATATATTATTAATTAGTTCTTTGTCACGGAATTGTCTTGCTGACAGATTGATGGCAACTTTTGGCACGATATAACCCTGCTCATGCCAGGATTTAATCTGTGCACAGACTGTTTTCAGAACCCATTCTCCAATTGGGATAATTAAACCGGTTTCTTCTGCCAGGTTGATAAATTTATCTGGGGCGATCAACTTGTGTTCGGGGTGTCGCCAACGGAGCAGCGCTTCTACACCGTACAACTGGTGGTTGGGCATATCCATGACAGGTTGGTAATATAACACCAGCTCATTACGTTCTAGTGCATAGCGTAAATCAAGCCCGAGCGTATGTCTCTCATGTGCTGATTTATTGAGTTCATCGGTAAAGAATTGGTAATTATTCCGCCCGTTTTCCTTTGCGTGATACATCGCGACATCACTATTCTTTAGCAATGTTTCTGCATTGGCACCATCATTCGGAAAAACCGAGATACCGATGCTGCCACCGATATGTAGCTCATTTTTATGGATGTAATAGGGTCGAAGCAGTGAATCCAAGATCTTCTGTGCTACTTTTGCAGCATCTAGTGATTCTGTGATGGAATTTAATACAACAATAAACTCATCACCACCCTGACGGGCAACTGTATCCTCGTTGCGGACACAAATTAGCAATCTTTCTGCAACCGCCTTTAATAAAAGATCACCGATATCATGACCGAGTGAATCATTGATGGTTTTGAAATGATCCAAGTCGATAAACAGTACCGCCATTTGTCTTTGGCTACGCGTATCATGGACGAGCGCCTGTTCGATACGGTCTTGTAGTAAATACCGATTGGGTAGGCCCGTCAACGCGTCATGTGTTGCCATCTCGATGATGCGTTTTTCTGCTTCAGTATGTTCGAACCAGCGACCTAGATCATGCGCAACGGTTGTTATAAGATTTTGCTCATAAGGCAGAGCAAAAGGGAGATCCTGGATATAAGATACTTGCAGCAGTCCACATACCTCTCCATTGGCGATGATTTTTGCGCTTATCGTATTTGGAAGATTGTCTTGATAGGATACTGTGGTAAATTGTTTATCTGCAAGTTTAATCATGGCAACAGCCATCTCAGGAAATTGTAAAGCCAGAATTAAACAGTTTAATATGCTCTGGCATGTTTTTTCTGCATTTAGATCCTGTTCGAGATAGTTTCGTACCATATGTAAACAATTGCTTTCCTTTAGCCGCTCGTTCAAGTCAAGATCACTGTGTTTGCGTGCAGTAACATCTACCCGTACAGAAAGGAAACGATCTATCTTTCCACTTGTGTTCACCAATGGGACAATGGTCGAATCAACCCAATAGAGCCCACCCGATTTGTTGCGATTACAGATTTCATGATGCCAGGTTTGACCTGTTGTAATTGTTTCCCACATTTCAATGAAGAATGATTTAGGATGTGTACGTGAGTTCAGTATACGATGATCCTGTCCGATGAGCTCTTCTGAAGAATAACCACTGATTTCACAGAATTTTTCATTGACTTGTATAATACTTCCCTGATCGTCTGTGATCGAGATTAGAGCAAGTTTACCAATCGCGTTAATGTAGGCAGATAGTTCGGAAGAAGTTTTTTCCGCGTTGTCTCTAGCCCGTATTAACTCCTTAAATGCATTGATTGATGTGTTTCTGGATTTAATTGCTTTTTGAATAAGCGGGACGGTCAACCAGTATATAACTGCCATACCGATTAGAACGAGCAGACCTAGGTATAGCGCGATTGTTTTTGTCTGTTGAGTCAGGTGGCTATACAGTTCGTTTTCATCGATCTTGAGCACAGCACCCAAGCCGAAAGCAACCGGTGAATGGGCTGCAACAACATCCATCCGCCGATAATCCTGAGTAAATTTAATGCCGGTCTGCCCTGCTAAGGCAAAATGTATTGGTAACGGTTTGTTATGCATAGTTCGCTGCATGCGTTTAAATTGATTCCCGTTAAATCCGCGCAAGAAGCAATCCATCTCAAGATCATTTTCTTTTACAGGTGCACAAAGAAGAAAGTCACCGGTTTTACCAATTAGA
This sequence comes from Nitrosomonas sp., assembly GCF_019752415.1. Taxonomy (GTDB): domain Bacteria; phylum Pseudomonadota; class Gammaproteobacteria; order Burkholderiales; family Nitrosomonadaceae; genus Nitrosomonas. The sequence goes on along the minus strand of NZ_JAIEME010000040.1, from coordinate 20,716 downwards.
GTCGCTTCCTTAAATATTCTTGTAAGATCCGGCATGGATTCTTCAGTCGTGATGCGGCCGATGGGATTGTTTTTTTCATCTAGGAGTTGTATCGAGTTACGGATAATAAACTGCTCATCCCACAATAAAACAGTATGGATATCCGAGCCGGTATCCAATTCAACAGCAAGATTCGGGCTAGTGGAACTGATACCTGAATTCAGTATCAGGTTTCCTTCAGCGTCATGGATCTTTATACCGATGAAAGGTCTGGTCAGTATTTTATCCACAGACTTGATGAGTCCGGCGATACCTTCATCATTGAGTTCATCTACATAAATCTTTTCTAAGCTTTGAATCAGAAAGATACGTGTGTTCAATGTTTTTGTATTCGCTACTAAATAGGCAATTTGATTTTCGATTAACTTGACTTTATTCGCTAGTGCTACCTCTAGACCTGAAGCAGCCATTTCTTCGATTTGTGATTGCATGACGCGATACACTGAGAAACTTGCTAACAAGATGAGTATAACCAGCGTTAAGCCGCTAATTATTCGGATTCTTAGGTCATCCTGATTGATAAAAAAACGAAACATTGTCGATTATTGGGCTACTAGTTGTTAAGTAGATTTGTTTCCGGGCATGAGGCATACATTATCGGTAGTCAGGCATTAATCTTAAATGGTATTTAGGGAGTCTTTTTCCCATTTTTTCTCAAAATGATATGAAGTACTGCCCGATTGATACCTGGATAACGGCTAACAATGAAGTTGGATAAATCGGATCTCTAGTTTATATTTTCGGATGGTTCGGGATAGGGATAAAGAATATTTAGCGCCACGCTTTTACCCGCTGTTTCAACGATACGTACATGTTCACGTTTAAATTGCCGTGCGTGATGCAGGCCGCATGAGTGAGCGATCATGTTAATTTCTTTGTTGACATTCCGGGCATAATTGGCAACACGCAGATATTTTTCTTCAACTACCAGACCATTCTGTAAACGTGCATCATGCGTGGTAATTCCAGTTGGGCAAGTATTGAGATGGCAGCGCATCGCCTGAATGCAGCCCAATGAGAACATAAAGCCACGCGCAGTATTCACAAAATCGGCGCCAGCACAGAGCGCCCATGCGCCTTCAGCAGAAGTCACCAATTTTCCCGCAGCAACGATGTGGATGCGGTTCCTGAGACCGGATTGGAGTAATGAATCTACCACGCGTGGCAAGGCTTCTGCGATAGGTAGACTGACATGGTCAATCAATGTCTGAGGTGCTGCGCCACTGCCGCCTTCACCGCCATCAATAGTTAAAAAATCGGGTGCATACTCTAGTCCTCGGCGGTTGATGCTATCACATAGCTCGTTAATAAAATTCCACCCGCCGATAGCTGTTTTGACGCCTACAGGCCGCCCGGTCAGTTCTCGGATATAAATAATTTTATCTAGCAGTTCATCAATATTGTTAATGTCCTTATGGCGATTTGGACTGATGGAATCCTGATTTTCGGGAATGCCGCGGATGGCAGCAATTTCACTACCGACTTTATTCCCAGGCAGTAATCCGCCTTTGCCGGGTTTTGCGCCTTGCGATAGCTTGATTTCAAATGCTTTCACCATCTTGCTCAATTCTTTTGCGCGTTGGGGCGAGAAATTTCCGCTTTCATCTCGGATGCCATATTTGGCGGTGCCAATTTGCATGATCACATCACAATCGCCTTCCAAGTGATAAGGAGATAATCCGCCTTCACCGGTATTCAACCAACAACCTGCTTGTGCGGCGCCGAGTGATAGCGCGCGCACAGCCGGTTTTGAGATTGCACCATAGCTCATGCCGCTGATATTGACGATGGATTTGGCTTCAAACGGATATTCACAATAACCTTGACCGATATGTAATGAAGGTGTCGGTAACTGATCTTCTTCTTGAATAGGAAAAGCAGCATTGACAAAAATAATCGAACCAGGTTGGCGCAAGTCATTGGTGGAACCAAAACCGACAAGGCTGCCTTTATTCTTGGCATTCTTGTATATCCATCCGCGCGTGGCACGATTGAACGGCATCTCATCCCGGTCATTGGTAAAAAAATATTGCCGGAAATATTTCCCCTGTCGTTCAAAAATATACCGTAGCCTTCCAATAACAGGATAGTTACGCAGCACAGAATGTTTTTTTTGTGTTACATCCTGAATAAACCAGAATACGACCATGCCGACGATGACAAGACCCAGCATAGTGGCAATACTGTAGATAATTAAATCAATTGCACTAGACATATAACCTCCTTATAGGCATGGGGCAGCATATACTATCTGTTCAAATGGTGTAAGTGAACATCCTGGAAAGCTACTGAAATAGTGTGGCGTTAATCAGGTGTACTATAATTTCTCATGTTCATTGAAGATGAAGGTAAAAATAATTGAAAGATTTACATGCTGAAATTGACAACAATGTAGAGCACGCACTGGCGGAAGATATTGGTGCGGGCGACCTGACGGCATCCCTGATTCCTGGAGACAAGGAACTGAGCGCATCGGTGGTTAGCAGAGAAGATGCGATATTGTGCGGTGTGCAGTGGTTTGAAGCTTGTTTTTTAGCTTTATCATCAGAAACAACAATTCATTGGCTTGCCAAGGATGGAGACACCGTTCAGGCAGGACATAAGCTATGCGAGATTAAAGGGCAAGCCCGCGCCTTATTATCAGCCGAACGTTCTGCACTGAATTTTTTACAAATGCTGTCTGCTGTAGCGACACAAACCAAGTATTTTGTCGATGCAATAAATGGCACACAAGCTGTTATTGTGGACACACGCAAAACATTGCCCGGGCTCCGGTTGGCGCAGAAATATGCAGTGAAGTGTGGCGGGGGCATGAATCATCGTTTTGGCTTGTATGATGGAATTCTGATCAAGGAAAATCATATTATTGCAGCGGGTGGAATAAGATCAGCATTGAGAAAAGCACAGGAAATTGCGCCACCAGGGGTCTTTATCCAGATTGAAGTAGAATCTTTGCAAGAACTACAAGATGCGCTGACAGCCGGTGCCAGTACGGTTCTGTTAGATAATTTTACGCTGAATCAGCTATCGGATGCGGTTGTGCTGACCCGCCAGAAAACTGGTGAACGAGTCACATTGGAAGCATCCGGGAATATTACCTTGAAGAATGTGCGCCAGGTGGCTGAAACGGGGGTAGGTAGGATCTCTATTGGCAGTTTGACGAAGAATATCAGAGCGATAGATTTGTCGATGCGGTTTAGAGAATCAGTATAAGGTTCCAATGGATCAGCTTTCTTTTCTCATTCAGACTCAAACGGCAATTTAGAGTACTGATTCTGGAATCTGGTATCGCATTAATGATGTTGCTCATGGTTACTGTGACTTTACTATTTCTTATCCGCGTCTATTGCTATCCCTGAGATGATTTGTGTTGGCGAGATTTTTTCGGTTGGTTCAAACCACGCAAGATTTTGGTGTAGTTGGACGACTTCTCCAACGATGATCAGGGTGGGTGGAATCAGCTTTGCAGCTGCGGCGAGATCGGGTAATGTTTGTAATGTTCCGGTAACGATCTTCTGTTTTTGCGTTGTGCCTTGCTGAATGATTGCTGCTGGCGTGGAATCTGGTAGGCCGTGGGCGACCAATTGTTGACACAGGACTGGGAGTCCCAGCAATCCCATATAGATCACGATGGTCTGGTTAGGGCGTGCGAGATAGGGCCAGTCCAAGTCGATACTGTTGTTTTTCAGATGACCGGTAACAAAAATACATGACTGGGCATAATCCCGGTGTGTGAGTGGTATACCTGCATAGGCTGCAACACCGGAGGCGGCAGTAATGCCGGGCACAACCTGGAAAGGAATATGGTAGGACGCCAAGGTTTCGATTTCTTCGCCCCCTCGGCCAAAAATAAAAGGATCGCCGCCTTTGAGCCGCAGCACTCGTTTCCCTTCTTGTGCGAGTCGTACCAGTAGTAGATTGATAGATTCTTGCTCCAAGGTGTGGCGATTACGTTCCTTGCCGGCATAAATACGAGTGGCATCCCGGCGTACCATATCGAGAATGGCAGGCGAGACCAGTCGGTCATAAACAACGACATCTGCTTGTTGCATCAGACGCATGGCCCGGAAAGTGAGTAAATCAGGATTGCCCGGTCCGGCTCCAACCAGATAAACCTCGCCTTGTGGAGACTCGTTTTTTTCTTGCTGCAAGGATTGCAGCAGATACACCTGTGCTGCTTTGTCCTTTCCAGCCAGTACCAGTTCCGTAAATCGGCCTTGTAGCGCTTTTTCCCAGAAAATACGTCGTTTCTCCGGGTGTGTAAAATGCTGTTTGACATGCTTGCGGAACTTACCGGCCATTGCCGCAAGCCGTGCATAGGCGACCGGTATCATAATTTCTAATTGGGCGCGTAACAATCTAGCCAGTACAGGGGATTGGCCGCCGCTGGATACTGCAATCAACAGCGGTGACCGGTCCACGATGGAAGGCATGATGAAAGTACATAAGTCCGGGTCATCAACTACATTAACCGGAATTTTCCTTTTCTGGGCTGTCTCAGAAACCAATCGGTTCGTGACCCGATCATTCGTTGCAGCAATAACTAAAACAATATCTTCCAGTTGCTCGGGTTGAAAAGATTCAGCACAAAATTTGATCTTGCCATGCACAAGGTATTCTTTTAGCGTTGTATCCAGCTCGGGAGAAACCACGGAAACTTGCGCACCAGCCTGGAGCAAAAGCATAATTTTACGCGTCGCGACTTCACCGGCGCCTACCACTAGGCAGGTTTTGTTTCTGATGTTTAAGAAAATTGGCAGAAAATCCATCGCTTCTCCGGGTAATCCTCAATCCAAATAATAAAGGAAGTACTGATTAATTCTAAGCGCAAAAAAAGGCGCAAGATTTAATCAGTACTTCCCTGAGATGCTGTGGCTATTTTAACCGAAGCCTGAGAATTTAATCGCCTTCAAATGGTTTTGGTTTATAAACTGGATTCCAGCTTAAGTATATCTTCTAGTTTTATGTTGGTTCCCGTACCTTTAAATACTGTACCTATTTTTTTCTTATTCAGATGCTCGATATTGAGGTTGTACACTTCTTTAGAAAGCGGGAAGTATTTGACCTCTGTCACAAGTTCTGGCGCATTCTTCATATAGAAATTAACGAATTCATTAATTTCAGGCTTCTCAGTTGATTTGGCATTAACGTAGATGAATATTGGGCGTGATAAAGGTTTGTAGCTATTATTTTCTACTGTTGCGGCGGATGGAATTACGCCACCATTGCCACTGTCGACCGCAACTGCATTAATTTTATTACTATTTTCTATGTAATAGGCAAAACCGAAAAAACCTAGTGCATAGATATCGCTTGCGACACCTTGCACTAAAACATTGTCATCCTCTGACGCGGTAAAATCGCCACGGCTTGATTTTGCCTTGCCAACAATAGCTTCGGTAAAGTATTCGAATGTGCCGGAGTCCGCACCAGGGCCGTAAAGTTTAATTTTTTTATCAGGCCATGCAGGGTTTATTTGATTCCAGTGGATGATTACACCTTGTGCACCGGGTTCCCAGATCCTCTTTAGTTCTTCAACGGTAATGGTTTTGCTCCAAGTGTTTTTTGGATTAACAACGATGGTTAAGGCATCAAAAGCAATCGGCATTTCAATATATTCTACCCCTTCTTGCTTGCAAGCATCCATTTCCAATTGCGTAATCGGACGGGAAGCATTAACAATATCAATTTCATTCCGGCAGAATTTCTTGAAACCACCGCCGGTTCCAGAGATACCGACAGTGACACGGACTGCGCCGCGCTTGGCTATCTGAAAGTCTTCAGCGACAGCTTCGGTAATGGGGAAAACGGTGCTGGAACCATCAATCTTAATGATCGGACTGGCATTGGCAACGCCTACAGTAATTGATGCGCTGAGAAACATGGTCGCAATGAGTGTCCTAAAGTGAATCGTGTTCGACATTTATATACTCTCCAAATGAGTGAATAAGGGGTGATGAGAATGAGAAGTTACTTAAAACTGACGCAATATCTTATTGCAGAATTATTACAAGAATATGACAATTCTATTTTTGTCATCGAGCGGATTAGCTTAACTCAATTTCATATATGATTCCATATCATATATAGCATGCAGTGTTTTGTTTTATGAGTATGTCAGATATGTTTCAAAAAAGATTGATTGTGGAATTCGAATACTAATTTTTTATATGGAGCTCTCAGCTTGCACGGTTTCAGCGATTCTTTCAGCCCAGGAATTAACCTTATGTTTGAATTTACCTTCAACCATCACACGGATAAGCGGCTCTGTACCCGATGCTCGAATAAGAACACGTCCGTTGTTACTCAGATCAGTTTCAGCTTCTTGCAGTAAAGTTTTGATTGCTTTGTTAGTATTAAAATTAAATGTCTTGGGGATTCTTACATTGATTAAACGTTGCGGGTATAAGGAGACACCACGCATGAATTCAGCCAGTGTTTTATTTGTATCACGCAGCGCATACAAAACTTGCAAAGCGGAAATAATGCCGTCGCCCGTCGTATGCTTATCCATGCAAATGATATGTCCAGAATTCTCTCCCCCGAGATGCCACCCTTTTTCTTGCAGTGATTCCAACACATAACGATCACCGACATTGGTGCGGAGAAACGGAATGTGCAGTTTCTTGAATTGGTCTTCTATTGCAAGATTGGTCATTAAGGTGCCAACAACACCGCCGGTTAGCATTTTTTTCTGCTGACGATGCTTGGCGATGATGTAGATCAATTGATCACCATCGTACGATCTACCTTGTTTATCCACCATCATGACGCGATCACCATCACCATCCAGTGCAATGCCCAAGTCAGCCTGGTGATGTGTAACAGCTTTTTGCAATGTGGCACAGTGAGTAGCACCGCATTCGTGATTGATATTCAAACCATCAGGTTGTACGCCAATGGTGACGACATCGGCACCGAGTTCATGCATGACATGGCCGGCAATATGATAGGTGGCACCATGCGCACAATCGACCACAATACGCAGTCCGCGCAGATCAAGGTGATAGGGAAAAGTGCTTTTACAGAATTCGATATAGCGGCCAGCAGCATCATCAATCCGTTGTACCTTGCCGAGTTGTGCCGAAGGTTTGGTTTCGATGGGAGCACTTAAGCCAGCTTCTATTTTGTGTTCCATTTCATCAGGAAGCTTGCTGCCTAAAGCAGAGAAAAACTTTACACCGTTATCCTCAAATAGATTATGTGATGCCGAGATAACAATGCCAGCTTGCAATCGCAGTGCGCGAATCAGGTAAGCTATGGCTGGCGTCGGCATCGGACCTGACAAAATGACATCTACACCGGCTGCACATAATCCTGCTTCCAGTGCAGATTCCAACATATAGCCAGAAACTCGGGTATCTTTACCAATAAGGACGGTTGGACGCTTCCCTTCCATCAAATGCCAATCGGCAGCCGCCAGAACTTTGCCTGCAGAATAACCCAGATGCATGATGAAATCAGGTGTAATCGGATATTTACCTACACGCCCGCGTATGCCATCAGTTCCAAAATATTTTTTAGTCATTTTAAGAAATTATTGATCAAGATTGGAAAAAATATAAAAATATTAGTTTGTTAAATTGCTTGTGATACGTCAAAGTTTTTCATGGCGTTGTAGATAGCAAGCGCATCTTTGCTGGCTTTGACATCATGTACACGTACAATTTTTGCACCTTTAACAACTGCGAGCAAGGCTGCTGCAATACTTTCATGAATCCGACGATCTACACTGTTTTCGGTGATGGTTCCGAGCATGGATTTTCGGGATAAACCCGCCAATACCGGAACGCCAAGTGTTGTCAATTGATCCAACTGATCGAGTAATGTAAGATTATGTTGCAGTGTTTTGCCAAAACCAAAACCCGGGTCGATAATCAATCGATCTTTCGATATGCCGGCTGTCGTTGCTGCATGGATACGCTGCTCCAAGAAATCTTTTACTTCAGAGACAATATCTTTGTATTCGGGATTTTTCTGCATACCTTGAGGGGTACCTTGCATATGCATCAAACAGATTCGGACATGATTGTTCTGTGCGACAGTTTCCAACGCCCCGGGGCTACGCAGTGCATTAACGTCATTAATCATGAAAGCGCCCGCAGCTATTGCGTATTTCATTACTTCGGGCTTGGAAGTATCAATTGAAATGGGCGTATTGGTAGTTACGAGTGCTTCCAGCACAGGAATAACTCGCTTTAATTCTTCATCAATGCTGACTTGTTGACTCCCGGGTCGTGTTGATTCTCCACCAATATCCAGTATATCTGCACCTTCATCAATCAGATGCCTGGCATGTGCAATGGCTTGTTGCTTTGACAGGTAAAGTCCTCCATCCGAGAAGGAATCGGGGGTTACATTAATAATCCCCATGATGAGTGGTTGATTAGTTGAGAACATAATACTTTTCTGTCATGAAGTTACAATAAGAGAAGGGAATGTGGAAATTAAAACGGGATACGATTTTTGGTCGTATCCCGTTACTCAAATGATTACTGATTAATCAGCTTCTTTTACGATTTCTTGCGGTGCTGCAGGTTCACCTTGTTCATCTGGTTTTACTGATGATTCACCACTTGTGGTTGAAGAAGTTGTTGACTGCGGTGGTTTAGGCGGACGTGGTGGGCGGCCTTCCATGATATCGTTGATTTGGTCGCTATCGATCGTTTCCCACTCCAGCAAGGCCTGAGTCATGGCTTCGATTTTGTCCTTATTGGCTTCAATGAGTTTTCGAGCAATCGCATATTGTTCATCAACAATACGGCGAACTTCTGCGTCGACGGTCTGCATAGTTTTTTCACTCATATTTTTATGCGTAGTCACTGAACGACCCAGAAAAACTTCACCTTCATTTTCACCATAGACCATCGGTCCAAGCTTATCGGACATTCCCCACTGGGTTACCATTTGCCGTGCTAGATCTGTTGCGCGCTCAAAATCGTTGGAAGCGCCCGTCGTCATTTGCTTCATGAAGACTTCTTCAGCGATACGCCCGCCAAACATAACCGAGATTCTTTGCAGTATTTCTTCACGTTCCATACTAAAGCGATCTTCTGTGGGCAATTGCATGGTGACACCCAAAGCGCGGCCGCGTGGGATAATGGTTACTTTATGTACTGGGTCCGTTTTTGGCAATAATTGCGCTACGACCGCATGCCCTGATTCATGATAGGCAGTGTTTCTGCGTTCATGTTCCGGCATGATAAGAGAACGTCGTTCGGCGCCCATAAATATTTTATCTTTGGCGCGTTCAAAATCTTCCATGTCGACAAAACGTTTGTTGCTGCGTGCCGCGAATAGTGCTGCTTCGTTGACCAGATTAGCAAGATCTGCACCCGACATACCTGGTGTACCACGGGCTAGAATATCCGCTTTGACGTCCGGTGAAAGCGGCACCTTGCGCATATGCACATGAAGAATCTGCTCGCGTCCACGAATATCCGGTAGCGGCACGGTGACTTGACGGTCAAATCGCCCTGGGCGTAGTAAAGCAGGATCCAATACATCTGGACGATTGGTTGCTGCAATCACAATAACGCCCATGGCACCTTCAAAACCATCCATTTCAACCAGTAATTGATTGAGTGTCTGTTCACGTTCATCATTTCCACCGCCCAGGCCAGCACCGCGTTGGCGCCCTACCGCATCAATCTCATCAATAAAGATGATGCAGGGTGCATGTTTTTTCGCTTGCTCAAACATGTCACGTACCCGAGATGCGCCAACGCCGACAAACATTTCAACAAAATCGGAACCTGAAATGCTGAAAAATGGTACCTGTGCTTCCCCTGCGATTGCGCGAGCCAGCAATGTTTTTCCTGTTCCCGGACTACCTACCATCAATACACCACGTGGGATACGCCCACCCAGTTTCTGGAATTTGGTGGGATCACGCAGGAATTCGACTAGCTCTGCAACTTCTTCTTTTGCTTCCTCGCAACCTGCAACATCATTAAAAGTTACTGTGTTGGTTGATTTGTCGAGCATGCGCGCTTTGCTTTTGCCAAATGAGAACGCACCGCCATTCCGTCCGCCACCTTGCATTTGACGCATGAAAAATATCCATACACCAATCAGTAATAGCATCGGGAACCACGAGATGAAGATACTCATCAACATGGAGGGTTCTTCATCTGGCTTGGCTTCAACAACAACGCCAGCCTTAAGTAAATCGCTAACCATCCAGGGATCGGATGGTGCATAAGTTGTGAAGCGTCTGCCATCAGACTTCGTACCTTTAAGTGTACGGCCTTCAATGACAACTTTAGCGATCCTGCCTTGATTCAATTCGGAAATGAATTGAGAGTATTCCATTGGCACTTGTGCCGGTTGACGTACGCTGAATTGATTAAATACAGTCATCAACACAAGTGCAATTACTAGCCAAATGGCCATGTTTTTAATTAAGTTATTCAAAATAGCTCCTTGATTTGCACCTTAAAATCATTGATTAGTCATTCTAACTCTATTTTGTAGAATATAACAGAACAGTTCGTTTCGGATAAATTTGCTGTTAAGTTGTAATCCTACTCTGTACATTTACCCTAATCACTGAGGGGATCCATTCATTTCTCAGCGAACTTAGCTTTATTTCTTTCCGAGCCCTAATAAATATAATTCATTACTGCGATCACGTGAGGCTTTAGGTTTTCGTATCAGGACACTCATAAATCTGGCGCGCATGTCACGGAGAAACTTTTCAGAATCACGGCCTTGAAAAACTTTGACTAGAAAGTTTCCGCCATAGTTCAGTTGTTCCGTTGAAAATGCCAGCGCCAGTTCAGCCAAATACATACTTTTAGCTTGATCACTGACTACAATACCACTGATATTAGGCGACATGTCTGAAATTACAAGATCCGGTTGATGTTCACCTAAGTGTTGCCTCAATTCAAGCACAGCATGCTCTTCTCTAAAGTCACCTTGGATAAATTCCACGCCAGGCAGTGGTGACATGTTCAGGATATCCATGGCAATAACTTTACCTTTGTTACCTACTTTATGGCTGACAACTTGAGACCAGCTCCCCGGAGCTGCGCCTAAATCGACAACGACTATACCCGGTCTTAGTATGTGATCACGTTCAGCGATTTCCAGCAGCTTGTATGCAGCCCGCGAGCGATAGCCATCTTTTTTAGCTTGCTTGACAAAAAAATCATTGACATGCTCCTTCATCCAAGCTTTACTGGTTTTAGCCTGTTTCATCAAGTAAAATAATATAATTTAAGAGGAATTATGTTAACACTCACTATTACTCATCGGCGTGAACTAAAAGCGCAAGCACATGCGCTAAATCCGGTTGTGATGATCGGGAAGACTGGTTTGTCGCCCAGCGTTATTGCGGAGCTGGATCGCGGACTTTTAAGTCATGAATTAATTAAAATTAAAGCTCAAATTGATGATCGGACTGCCAGAAATGCGCTTTTTGAGGAAATATGTCAGCAATTGGGGGCGGCGCCAGTACAGCATATTGGTAAAATTTTTATTATTTATCGGCCTAAACCGGAAGAAACCGAGAAGAAATCTGTGCATACGATCCACAGAAAGAAACGTGAAGCATTTCGTGCCAAGCGTAGCTTTCAGAATTGATTGCTTACTGATTTTTATCTTTAGATGTACTTAACATCAAGTATTTCATATTCTCGTATACCGCTGGGTGCTTGAACTTCTGCGATATCTCCGGAAAATTTACCGATCAAGGCACGTGAAATCGGGGAGCTGATGGAGATTTTTCCATTTTTGATGTTCGCCTCATCGTCACCTACGATTTGATAAGTAACGATATCGCCACTTTGTAGATCTTCCAATTCGACAGTAGCGCCGAAAACACAGGCTCCATCAGCATTAATGAGTGCCGGATTAATGATTTGTGCGTTGGAGAGTTTACTTTCCAATTCCGCAATACGTCCTTCAATAAAGCCTTGCTTTTCTTTGGCAGCATCATATTCTGCATTTTCAGAAAGATCGCCATGTGCACGTGCTTCGGCGATCGCCGCAATGACTGCTGGGCGATGTACCGTTTTCATTTCGTGTAATTCCTTACGTAATGCCTCCGCCCCTACTACCGTTAATGGAATAGTGCTCATCGTGATTTTTTACCTTTCGTTTTCATTTTATTTTCAATAATATAGGAGAGAAGATATGCTTATGTCTTAAGTTGTGTGTGCAATTTCTGTAAATTATAGACCTGCAGTTCACGTCGATTGGTTATGCCCACGCATGCTGCGCGTGCGCCCGCTAATGTTGTATAGTAAGTTACTCTTGCCTGAAGCGCGGCATGGCGAATCGAGTAAGAATCACGTATTGCACTGCGCTGATTCTTTACTGTATTGATAATTAAATTGATTTCTCCATTCTTAATCATGTCTACTATATGCGGACGGCCTTCTGCTACCTTGTTAATGATAACGACAGCTACTCCAGCTTCGGTTATTGCAGCAGCAGTTCCGCGTGTAGCATAAAGGGTGAAACCGAGTTCTGCAAGGCTGCGTGCGATTTCAACGGCATGTAGTTTGTCGGATTGCTTCACGCTGATGAAAATCCTGCCGGAAGTTGGTAAACGAACTTCTGTCGCTAATTGGGACTTAACAAAAGCTTCTGCAAAAGTGCTGCCCATCCCCATAACTTCGCCGGTAGACTTCATTTCTGGACCTAATATCGTATCAACACCAGAGAGTTTGATAAAGGGGAATACGGCTTCTTTGACAGAATAATATTCAGGGAGTATCTCTTTGGTAACGCCCTGATCAATCAGACTCTTTCCTATCATGCAACGTGCAGAAATTTTTGCTAGTTGGAGGCCGGTTGCCTTAGAGATGAAAGGCACGGTGCGTGATGCTCTTGGATTGACTTCGAGAACATAGACTGTGTTGTCTTGAATCGCGAACTGAATATTCATGAGCCCAACGACATTCAATGCACGCGCCATTTCAGCAGTTTGGCGACGCAGCTCATCCAATATTTTAGGCTGCAAGTTAAAGGTTGGGAGAGAACAAGCGGAATCGCCGGAATGCACGCCGGCTTGTTCGATATGTTCCATGATGCCACCGATCAAAACGGTTTCTCCGTCATAGATTGCATCAACATCCACTTCCGTTGCATTGGTAAGAAAATGATCCAGTAATACCGGGGAGTCATTAGAAACCTTAACTGCCTCACGCATGTAGCGCTCCAGATCAGCCTTTTCATGAACAATTTCCATAGCACGCCCACCTAATACATAACTAGGTCGTACTACCAGCGGGTAACCGATTTCTTCAGCCGCGATAAAAGCAGCTTCTGGATTGCGTACAGTCCGATTAGGCGGTTGTCTTAAGCCCAGTTGTTGCAACATTTTCTGGAAGCGTTCACGATCTTCCGCGCAATCAATCATGTCCGGGCTGGTGCCAATAATTGGCACGCCATTGGCTTCTAGATCACGTGCGAGTTTGAGGGGCGTTTGCCCGCCATACTGTACGATCACGCCATCGGGTTTTTCTACCGCCACAATTTCAAGAACATCTTCCAGTGTCAGCGGCTCAAAATACAAGCGATCCGATGTATCGTAGTCGGTTGAAACGGTTTCCGGGTTGCAGTTGACCATAATGGTTTCAAAACCATCCTCACGTAACGCCAATGCCGCATGAACACAACAATAATCAAATTCGATGCCTTGCCCGATACGATTGGGTCCACCGCCCAGCACCATAATTTTCTTTTTATCCGTGGGGTGTGATTCACACTCGTCTTCGTAAGTGGAGTACATGTATGCCGTGCTAGTTGCGAATTCAGCTGCGCAGGTATCAACACGTTTGTAGACAGGATGTAAGTTGAGTTGATACCGGTAAGTGCGTACCGCGGTTTGTTCGATATTAAGCAGCTTTGCCAGGCGGCGGTCGGAAAAACCGCTACGCTTTAATTTGCGTAGTGCCTGTTTGTCCAGTGTTTCCAGTTTTGTATGGGTCAATGCCTTTTCTTGATTGATCAGATCTTCAATTTGCGCCAGAAACCAAATATCAATATTGGTTAGTTGCTGCACTTCCTCAATAGACATACCACAACGGAAAGCATCGGCGACAAACCAGATTCGTTCCGGACCGGGGTTAGCCAGTTCGCTGCTGATATTTTCCAAGTTGTCGGTTTTCTCATCCAAACCATCCACGCCAGTTTCCAGTCCACGTAGCGCTTTTTGCAAAGATTCCTGAAAAGTTCGGCCAATCGCCATGACCTCACCCACCGATTTCATTTGTGTCGTCAGGCGATCATTGGTTTGCGGGAATTTCTCAAAAGCGAAACGCGGCACCTTGGTGACGACATAATCAATGGTTGGTTCAAAGGACGCCGGTGTGATACCGCCGGTAATGTCGTTGCCGAGCTCATTCAGGGTATAACCTACAGCAAGCTTGGCAGCAATCTTGGCAATTGGAAAACCAGTTGCTTTTGAGGCCAGTGCGGAAGAGCGCGAGACACGCGGATTCATCTCAATCACCAGCATTTGGCCGTTCTTAGGATTAATCGCAAACTGAACATTGGAGCCGCCGGTTTCCACCCCGATTTCGCGTAATACGGCAATGGAGGCATTGCGCATCAACTGATATTCTTTATCAGTCAGTGTTTGAGCGGGCGCTACCGTAATTGAGTCGCCGGTGTGAACACCCATCGGGTCGACATTCTCAATGGCGCAGACGATAATGCAATTATCGTTCTTATCCCGCACCACTTCCATTTCAAACTCTTTCCAGCCAATAACGGACTCTTCAATCAATAATTCTTTGGTGGGGGAAGTTTCCAATCCGCGTTCACAAATATTCAGGAATTCTTCACGATTGTACGCAATGCCGCCGCCACTGCCGCCCATTGTAAAAGAAGGACGAATAATAACCGGATAACCAACCATGGCCTGAACCTGTAGTGCTTCTTCCATACTGTGTGCAACCGCAGAGCGAGCAGAACCCAATCCAATGCGCGTCATGGCTTGTTTGAATTTTTCACGATCTTCAGCCATATCGATTGCTTCACGTGATGCACCAATGAGCTCAACACCGTATTTTTCCAGTACGCCATGTTTAACGAGATCCAATGCGCAGTTCAATGCAGTCTGGCCGCCCATGGTAGGCAGCAGCGCTTGCGGCCGCTCAATAGCAATGATCTTCTCGAGCATTGTCCAGGTAATTGGCTCGATATAGGTTGCATCGGCCATTTCCGGATCAGTCATGATGGTAGCGGGATTGGAATTTACCAGAACGATGCGGTAGCCTTCTTCACGCAAAGCTTTACAGGCTTGTACGCCGGAATAATCAAACTCGCAGGCCTGGCCGATAATGATGGGGCCGGCACCGATGATGAGTATGGATTGAATGTCGGTACGTTTAGGCATACTTTCTAAGTGGTAAAAATTGCGTCGTTTAGATACGAATTATTGTGAAGGTTGATTTTTATAACGCTGCATCATTTTAATAAATTTATCAAACAAATAATCGGCTTCATGCGGTCCTGGACTGGCTTCAGGATGTCCCTGAAAACAGAACGCGGGTTTATCCAGTAACTCAAATCCTTGCAAACTGCCATCAAACAGTGATTTATGTGTGATGCGCGCGTTAGCAGGCAACGTATCTGCATCAACAGCAAAACCATGATTCTGGCTGGTGATGATCACCCGGCCACTGTCAACATCTTGCACCGGATGATTGGCGCCATGATGGCCGAACTTCATTTTGATGGTGCGTGCACCCGTAGCCAAACCCAGTAATTGGAGGCCAAGGCAAATGCCAAAGATCGGGATATTCTTTTCGAGCAATGCTTGCGTGGCAGAAATTGCATAATCACAAGGTTCTGGGTCACCGGGCCCGTTGGAGAGAAATACGCCGTCAGGCTGTGCCGCTAAAATTTCTTTAGCTGGGGTTTGTGCAGGAAATACCGTGACTTTGCAGCCGCGATGTGCCAGTTTGCGCAATATGGTGCGTTTGATGCCAAAATCAAATGCGGCAACATGATATTGGGGATTTGCCTGAATTCTAAAACCTGATCCGAGCGACCATTCACCTTCTGTCCACGAATACGATTGCTGGCAACTGACCACCTTGGCTAGATCCATGCCCGCTAACCCTGGAAATCCTCTTGCTACCTGTAATGCTCTGTCCTCGTCAATCTTACCCGCCATAATGCAGCCGGATTGCGCGCCTTTTTCTCGCAAAATGCGTGTGAGTTTGCGCGTATCAATTTCAGCAATAGCAACCACATTTTGTTCTTTCAAAAATTCAGATAATGTCTGGGTTTTGCGGTGACTGCTGGCAGCCAGCGGGAGATCACGAATTACTAATCCAGCGGCGTACACCTTGTCGATGTTGCCGGATTCAAAATCTTCCGGATTGGTGCCGGTGTTGCCTATATGCGGGTAAGTCAGGGTGATGATTTGTTGGCAGTATGAAGGGTCGGTTAATATTTCCTGATAACCGGTCATCGCCGTATTGAATGCCACTTCACCGGTATTGATGCCTTCAACACCAATAGACACGCCACGAAAAATTGTTCCATCGGCGAGTGCGAGGATGGCGTGCGGGCGTTGTGACACAAAAAACTCCTTGGATACGGACAAAATCTGGAAACAGGACCAAGGACAATTCGTTTCAATGCCTCGGTGATTGAAAGCAGAATTATACGTGAAAAAGGTTTATTTTTCTATTTGTGCTGATAAGCATAACAAGGCTTGTTTTTTAGTCCTATCCGCTATTGCGCTACATTATTGTTTGCTTTGTGCCGGAAAGTGAAGTTCTACTCATTACGATGCCACAATCTCAATCAGCACTTCATTCGGATTAGCCGGTTCACCTCTAACAACGTGGATGGCTTTGACGATACCGGCAATCGGTGCGGTAATTTCCGTTTCCATTTTCATCGCTTCCGTGACTAATACCGGTTGTCCGGCGGTGACTTTTTGGTCGATCTTGACTAACACGTCAAGAATATTGCACGGCATGCTGACAACCACATCGCCTTCGGCGGAAGGGCGGGGGCGTTTGCTGGCAATGGTGCTTTTAACGGCGCCCTGTGTGCCGCCATCCAAAAAGATTTCATCAAGTGTTTCGACGACGATTTCTTCCGGAACACCGTCTACCATAAAATAAAAATGCCGCAGGGATTCATTTTTAGGACTGGTGCCGGTGACTTTGACGTGATAAGACTCGCCGTGGAGTGCTACATTGAACTCGGTTGGCGCTTTCTGCGCGCCATTGGCGGCGGCTGATGCCAGATCCAGAGGTTCCGGTACCAGATGTCCGGTGGAGCGCAATTCCAGAAATTGTTTGCCGACTTCCGGGAACATCGCGTAGCTCAGCACATCTTCATCATTCTGTGCCAAATGGCCGATTTCCCGGCGCAGGTGCTCGAATTCCGGTTTCAGCAGATCGGCGGGGCGGCAGTCAATGATGTCTTCCTTACCGATGGCGCGTTTTTGCAATTTGGCATCAATCGGCGCCGGTGCTTTGCCGTAGCCGCCTTGCAGATAACGCTTCACTTCGTTGGTGATGGTGCCATAGCGCTTGCCGGTCAATACGTTGAGCACCGCTTGGGTACCGACAATTTGCGAAGTCGGCGTGACCAAAGGCGGATAGCCTAGGTCCTTGCGCACGCGTGGAATTTCCGCATAAACTTCGTTGATGCGATCCAATGCGTTGCGTTCCTGCAATTGATGGGCCAGATTCGAAATCATGCCTCCCGGCACCTGGAACACGTGCACACGGGTATCGACACCGGTGAATTCGCTCTCGAAGCGATGGTATTTCTTGCGGATTTGCACGAAATAATCGTTCACTTCTTGTAGTTTTTGCAGACTCAGGCCGGTGTCGTGATCCGTGTCTTGCAACGCCATGACCAGGGTTTCGGTCGGGGGATGGCTGGTGCCACCCGACCATGACGATAAAGCGGTGTCGATATGCCGGCAACCGGCTTCGATGGCTTTCAGTTGGCACATTTCCGCTAAACCAGCGGTGGCATGGCAATGCAGATGGATCGGCAGATTGACGGCATCTTGCAAAGCCTTTACCAATTCGCTGGTCGCATACGGTGTTAACAAACCGGCCATATCCTTGATCGCGATGGAATCACAGCCTAGTTCAGCCAGATCTTTGGCCAGGGTGACGAAGCTTTTGACGTCATGTACCGGACTGGTGGTATAGCAGATGGTGCCTTGCGCGTGTTTACCGGCTTCCTTGGCAGCCTCGATAGCGGTTTTGAGATTGCGCACGTCATTGAGCGCGTCGAAAATGCGGAAAACATCCATGCCGTTGGCCGCAGCTTGTTTGACGAAAGCGCGCACGACATCATCAGAGTAATGGCGGTAACCGAGCAAGTTCTGCCCGCGCAGCAACATTTGTAGCGGCGTGTTTGGTAGCGCGGCTTTCAGTTTGCTCAAGCGTTCCCAAGGGTCTTCCTTCAAAAACCGCAAACAGGCGTCGAACGTTGCGCCGCCCCAGCATTCCAGAGACCAGTAGCCGATGCTGTCGAGCATTTGACAAGCCGGCAGCATGTCTTCCGTGCGCATCCGGGTAGCGATCAGGGATTGGTGCGCATCGCGCAGAATAACATCGGTGATATAAACTTTTTGCATGAATTTTCCTTGATTAACCAGTAAGTACGCTACTTACAGGCCGGTATGCGAAGCCATCGCAGCGGCAATGACGCTGGCCAGCACTTCCGGCCGGGGTTTGTCGGAATAATTGATAAGTTCGGGGTTTTGTTCAACAAAACCGGTATTGAACTGGGCAGCACGAAACTTGGGGTGTTTCAGTATCTTTAGATAATACGGAATAGTCGTTTTGATGCCAAATAATCCCATATCGCGCAAAGTGCGCTCGCCACGCTTAATCACGTCTTCCCAGGTCAGCGCGCTGACAATGATTTTTGCGACCATGGAATCGTAAAAAGGCGGAATTTCATAACCGGTGTAAATCGCGGTGTCGGTACGCACGCCGGGACCGCCCGGCGCATAGTAACGGGAAATCCGGCCGAAACTCGGCAAGAAATTATTCTTCGGATCTTCGGCATTAATGCGGAACTGAATCGCATAACCCCGCCGGACAATCTCTTCTTGTTTGTAGCGCAGCGGCAATCCAGCCGCCACGCGGATTTGCTCCTCGACGATGTCGACGCCGGTAATTGACTCGGTGATGGTATGCTCGACCTGCACACGCGTATTCATTTCCATAAAATAAAATCGGCCGCTATCATCCAGCAAGAACTCCACCGTCCCGGCATTGGTGTAGCCGACCGACTTCGCGGCAATTACCGCGAGGCCGCCGATATACTGGCGTTGTGCCTCATCCAGTTGCGGGGACGGCGCAATCTCGATCAGTTTCTGATTGCGGCGCTGAATCGAACAATCCCGCTCAAAGAGATGAATCACATTGCCGTGATGATCCGCTAATATCTGTACTTCAATGTGCTTTGGATTGACAATACACTTTTCCAGAAACACATTGGCGCTGCCAAACGCTTTAGTCGCTTCGGAGATCACCCGGGCGTAATTGCGCTGTAGCTCATCGGGATTGTCGCAACGCCGGATACCGCGACCTCCGCCACCGGAAGTTGCTTTCAACATGATCGGATAGCCAATTTGCGTAGCGACTTTGAGGGCTTCTTCCACCGAATGCAAATTGCCTTCCGATCCCGGTGTCACCGGAATACCGGCGGCGATCATCGCCTTGCGGGCCTCGGTTTTATCGCCCATGCGATGGATGACATCCGCTTCCGGGCCAATGAAAACCAATCCACGCTCTTTGCAAGCACGGGCAAATTGCGCATTTTCGGATAGAAGTCCGTAACCCGGATGCACGGCATCACAGCCGGTCGCCAACGCCAAATCAACCAACGCATGAATATTCAAATAGCACGCCATCGGCTCGCTGCCGATGCAATAAGACTCATCTGCTTTCTTGATATGCAGCGCAAAACGATCCGCTTCCGAATAAATCGCCACCGAGCGGATACCCATTTCAGCACACGCGCGAATGATGCGAACAGCGATTTCGCCGCGATTGGCGATGAAGATTTTACGTAGCATCATTTTTTTGGCCGCTCTGAAAAACGTTAATATCCGTATTCTACCCGATAGATTCCCGCAGTTTATGCGACATTTACAATCAATGCTGTCTAGTGTGGTAGCTGTTATGCTTGAGCTAAAACGAGGGATTGTGCGTTTTTGTGGATCTAATATTGCGTGATATGATGAGGCCTAAATCAACCTATTGCTTTTAGAATGGGGATGGAAGTATGAATTCTGCAATATTAGATGTTGCTTCTGATGTAATGTGCCATATCATTTCGGAAGTCTAATTGTAGTTAGTCGCCAGGAATCCTTACACTCCTATATTCAGCGCCTGCCTATGATGGATGAGCTCTTCAAACTGCTGCCGATATTACCATTGTGGATATCTATTCCAATAATTATTGTCACAATAATAGTGACTCTATGGCCCAAGATTCTCCAAGCGATTACAGAGCTTAGCGCTTCAAATCGAGCATTTCGTCGAGAGAAAATGCGGCTTGAATTGCTTAAACTTCACTATGAGATCGAAGCGCTTAAAAAGGCTATGTCACCGTTAAATAGTGGTCTATACTGTTTTCATATGAATCAATGAGATAGGACTTTGATGAAAACTGAAGAATTCCAAATATTAACGGCAGAACTTGCAAGATTGACGCC
>NZ_JAIEME010000026.1 GCF_019752415.1 Nitrosomonas sp. | reverse complement strand
CGATGCAAGGCAAAAACAGGCGAAAAAGCGCAGTTTATGCTTAATAAATGAGCATTTTTAGTCTGTTTTTAACACCGCAGCGGCAACGCAGATAGTTTTTCAACAGCCTGCTAGAAGATAAACCTTTTTTGAAACATTCATCTGTGTTTTTGACAACACAATGGATTATCAGTACGTTTATTTTTGCTTAAAAAGATATTTATGTTTACTGTATTGCAGAAGGCGGGTCTGTTGAGAACTATTATGAAAAACCAACTGAGCTGACCTGCTGATATCAGCCTTGTGCTCGATGAACAATTAACAGTGAGCTCTGTCCACAGTTTATAACCGTAAAAAAGAAGAGAAAACCTTGATATTTGAATGGCTGACAAGTCCTGAAGCGTGGATAGCATTAGGCACATTAACTGCACTCGAGATTGTTCTCGGGATCGATAACATTATATTTATCTCCATACTTGTCGCGCGCCTTCCCGAAAGTCAACGTGCGTTTGCCAGAAGGATGGGGCTTGGCCTTGCCATGATCACGCGCTTGGCTTTGCTATTTTCGATCTCCTGGGTAATGGGATTAACTGAACCGTGGATTACATTATTTTCATATGAAATTTCAGGGCGCGATGTGATTCTGATTGGGGGCGGTCTGTTTCTGGTCGCCAAAGCTACGCATGAAATCCATAACAGCTTGGAAGGAATAGAAGAACCGGGTCGTTTGGTTGTAGTCACCAGCCTGGGAGCGGCGCTGCTCCAGATTGCAGTGTTGGATATCGTATTCTCATTGGATTCAGTCATCACGGCGGTTGGCTTGGTCGACCAGGTTTCTCTCATGGCGATTGCTATTATTCTGGCAGTAATCGTGATGCTGATGGCAGCAAAAACTATCGGGGACTTTGTGGATGAGCATCCTACGATCAAGATTCTTGCGCTTTCGTTCCTTATTTTAGTGGGCGTCACGCTCATGGTGGAGGGGTTCGGTGTACATGTGCCAAAGGGCTATATTTATTTTGCTATGGCTTTTTCCGTCACAGTAGAGATGCTCAATCTTCGTATGCGGAAAAAACGGATGGCTCCCGTCAAACTCTACAAGAAAATTTCCGAATAGCTGAGAGCGGTTATTTATTACAAGAAATATTCCCGATAAGCTATGAATTGTGGCTCTATTACATTATCCGTAAAAAATAGATTCGCGCTAATGATTTATCTTTTCTTGAGTCAAGGTAGCTTGATGTAGCTAGAGTTGTAAAGCACTCCGTTGCAAACGGAGGATTAGACCTGCAGAGATTTAATCAAAATGTTTGCCCATGGCGCAGCTATACTAAGAAGTTATTTGATTTCCAGATTATTGCAAAAGAAACGTGACAAATCTAACGATTATTGGCGAGCACTAGCGGATATATTTTTAATAAAAACAGCTAATTAAAACACCCGTCAATCAAATTAATTACTATTAATTGGTTATTAATAGATCGTGACAATAAATCATTGTGAATACGGATTGGTTGCAATCTAATACATTTACGTCCTCTCTTATACTTCTAAATATTGACAATCACTCATCCAAAGAGTAGACAGAAAATAACGAAATTTTTTCGTTGTTCTTTTTCCAATCACATTCAGAAAATGTAAATGAATTGACAAATTTTAATCAGTACTTGGCTTCAGCCAAAGGAGATTTTATGAAAACGCAATTTTTGATTACAACGGTAGCGGTCATCTTATTGATAGTATTCGGTCAGGCGAATGCAGGTGAAAAGGAAGTAAGCAAACCGCAAGTACCAAAAACGGTACTCGAAGCTTTTGAGAAAGCTTATCCAAATGCCAAAGAAATAGAATTCGAGAAAGAAATGATCGATGGAAAAGCTGTTTATGAAGTGGAATTCAAGGAAAACGATAGAGAATACGAAGTTCTGTATGACTCTGATGGAGTAATTGTACAAATAGAAGAAACTCTCGATGCTAAGGCATTGCCAGAATCAATAGTTCAGGCTATTTCCAAGGCATATCCGAAAGCAACCATTGAAGACGCAGAAAAAGTAATGAAGCCAGATGGAACGGTTATTGCATACGAGGTCGAAATCAAGTCGGAAGGAAAGAAACTCGAACTTGAATTGGATGCTAACGGAAAAATATTGAAAACCGAGCAGGATTAAGACTAGCTGGATAGGATAGATTCCAACAAGTCATATAAGGAATCAATCAACTCGTCAGATGATCTTGGAGACATCACTGGATATTCTATTTTGTCAACGTGACAAATCTGACGATTATCTGCGTATATTAGTGAGTGCTATCGGGTATTAAATTAATAAAATAGATACTTATAATACCTGTTAATCCGCAGATCCCAAGGTTCTACCCCTGGTCGGGAGCCGTTTTAAGCTCGAACAAATGCCCGCAATGGTTCTAATTCAGTCAATCAATATCAGATCAAGTCTGGACTACTATAGATTCGATTGTTTTATTTCACCCAACATGGTTCGATGATCCAAATAATCGATAGCAATGGGATACACGGTATTATTATGCACCAGCCGCAAAGACGGATAGGAATAGCCATCCATGCTTCTTGCCAGTTGAATTTGATGCTGTAATTCACTCTCTATCGCCGGACTTTTCAGATCTTCGATAAAAATTGCTTCGTTCAATCCAATCTCGCGGGCACAACCTTGCAAGGTTTCCGGCAATGAAGGGTTCTTCGCATGTTGATAATAAGCGGTCTGAATGGCACGTATCATTTCCGGTTCAGCTTCCACGCGTTGCTTTTTGGCTGCCAAAACAGACCGGCAAGCCGGATAAGTTGAGCGGATCGGCGTATTGCGTGACCAGAAATCCCAATTGAAGTGAATTCCGGGTAGCGTTTGCTCGATGCGTTGCCATGCCTGTTGCACCATTGCTTGTGTCGCGAGCGGCATGGGTTCCGTGGCATCCGGCGCCAGGCCGCCAACGAGATAAACAATTTCCATATCTCGCGGCAAATCCTGTTGCAACGCAGACCAGCTTTGGCTAAATGCGTAGCACCAGCTACACATGGGGTCGTGGATATAAAAAAGCCGGGGAATGGATTTCATTGCTGAAATGAATGCTCAAAGGGTAGTAATATTGGTAATCTTATCGCTAATAAGCGATTAATCCTAACCATTTTGTCCAGACTGATATAAATTTCTATTGCTATTGCTATAAAAACCAGGAGTGTTTCTGTCTCGTGAGAACCCAAATGCATTATCGTAAGTCCCTGCTTGCATCTTCAAATTTGCGACCGATGTACACAACGTGGAATGCACTGCGGATGTCTCTTGCGCGAGGCATATTGATCTGTTTGCTGTTCCTGCTCGGCAGTTGCAGTATGTTGCGCCTCGGTTACGATCAAGGGCCGCAATTGGTCTGGTGGTGGCTCGATGGTTACGTCAACTTTAACAGCGAACAGACCCCTTACGCCAAGGAGGCGATCCGCCGGTGGTTTGATTGGCACCGCAAAACGCAGCTTCCCGAATATGCGGCCTTGCTAGCCGGTCTGCGCAACCAGCTCAATGATTCCGTGACACCGGCACAGGTTTGTGGTTGGTCCGAGGAATTGAGAAACACCGTGGCGCCAGCGTTCGATCAGATGCTGCAGCTCGGCGCACCGTTGGTGCCGGGTTTGGGTGAAGCACAATGGCAACACATGGAGAAACACTACAGCAAGGGTAACGAAGAACTGCGGCGCGACCACCTGCAACCGAATATCGAAGAACGACTGGAAGCATCGGCCAAACGCACCATCAAACGCATCGAGAATCTCTACGGCAGCATTGACGAGGCGCAACGGCGCTTGATTACTACCAACATTGCAGCGTCACCTTTCGACCCCGAAGCCTGGTTGATCGAGCGCCAGCGACGTCAGCACGAAACGCTGCTGACACTGCGCCAACTGGCCGCTGAACCGGTCGAAACCGAACAAATCGTCGAAGCACTGCGCGTATTGGTTGAGCGCGTCGAGCGCTCTGCGGATGCCGAGTACCGCGCCTACCAGGTGAAACTGACCGAGTACAACTGCGCTTTCATTGCGCAGATGCACAACAGCACCAACGCCACCCAGCGCCGCCATGCGCATGACAAACTTAAGAGCTGGGAAGGTGACTTTCGCGCACTGGCAAACCATGCTATCCGGTAGCGTATTCTTCCAACCTATCCGGAAGCTTTTGCTCCCATGACATCCGCTTCCTGCTCGAGTCGTTGATCGCGTGGAATAAATTTCAATCAATACTCACCCTTACAGTGCAATGATTGAAGAAAAAAAACCATTCCGATGCCAGCCTGAGTAAAAGCGCTTTTGAGGGAGGGAGGCATGGAATGGGGAGGGGGGAAGAAAGTAAAGTTATGAGCTTTACGTTGATGGCAATACAACACAACCTGCACTGTTCATAACAATCTATTAAGTTAGGAGAATCTAATTAAAATAGACAAAAAAATTAATAACTTGTTCAGTAACTGTTATTGCTCAATCCAGATAGGATTATCCAGGCAAAACAAAGAAAAGGGAATGTGACAAATTGTCGCAAGCAGAGGGTTTGATCACGGGTAGTTAAGAATGACGCCCGGAATTAAATTGTAATTCATTGAATTTTAGTGAAAACTATACATTTCATGGCCACGAAAAAACATGCGAATCAGAGTGTAATCACTCACTTCCTGAGGTAAATTTATTCAATCAGCTCGGCAAGATCACTTTTCTTTAGCTTTATTTTGTAAAGCAGCTTGTCATAGAAGTGAATTCGAATGATCGAACGGATAATCAGATAGACACTTAATACAATCAAGGCAAGATTAAGCAACCCCAATGGAATCAGAAAGTGCAAAACACTGTCTGCATCATACATTCTTGAAGTCGCTACCAGCACGCTCATAACAGATAAAGGAAGAGCCAATATGGCTATACCTGTCCGCATCACGGAAAGTGAGGTACGCTTTTCAGCCAAAACAAGCTGAATCTCATCCATGACTACTGTTGGATCGGCTTTATCGATATCCGCAATCAAATCTCACCCCTCTGAACTTGCTAGACAATTTTGCATGGAATGACGGCATCTTCATCGTAGGTATAGATTGCACAAAGCCGATGATAGCCATCCGCGACAATTACTTTGCCATTTACCGAATCTCTTACCAGCAAAATAGGTGACAATTGATTACCGGATTGTATTTTCTGTTGATTCTTTTTGACTTGCGTATTGCTTATCCCGAGCAACGATAAGTTGGATGCTCTAAAAATATCTTTGGCTTTAAACTCTGAAAGCTTCGCTTGTTTTAGATTATCCACATAACCAATCACTGTCTGTTCATCGTAAATCAGGCTCAAATAAGACAAAGCTGCCGGATAATTATGTGCTTCCGGCTCGCTTAGCCAGTTAATTTCAGTTTTCTTTGCCATGGTTATAAGAAATAAATGCTCCGTGCGCCCTGCACCTATCCTTGCGGTAAGGCCGTAAGGCCGCGGAGAATCGCAAGTTAAAAAATCAACTATTTGAAATAGTTATGCCTTCATGCACGATTTCCATGCTCTCAATTGCCACTTCATTACCTTCCGATTTCAAGTCGGTACCGGTAATCTTTGTCGGCCAAGCATTCGTCAGTGTCCATACCATAGTCGCCTTACCGCCCTCATCCAGCAGACTGATAGTAACCGGCAATCGTTTAATCGTATTCATTTTAATTTGTTTAAACCAATCCCAGAATTTGTTATCCCCTTTGAAGATACCTTTCTTCATGGTGATATTTCCGACTTTCTTCATTCCTGGCATTTTGATCACCGAAAATTCTGGACTATCGCCATGACGATATTTGATCTCCTCTGACTGGATGTCCAATCCGCTCACTTCCTGAAATGACATCACTTGAGAATCCCACTTAACCTGAAAATAAAACTTTGGCATAGGCCAAACAGTAGTCGATTGACTTGATCCATCATCTGCCATAAATTGTCTCCATTTTTATGTCTAAAGCTAATTAAATAGCTATATATTCTCGGTCAGGCTAGGAGGTGTCCAAGAATAGTGATCGTAGCGAGCGAAAGCCATTCTGAGACAGATTTTTCGATTATTTGAGGCGAATAGTTATTCTATTTAACGAGAATAATCGGAAAATATGACCAAAATAGCTTTTCTGCAGTAGATCGCTCTATTCTCGGACAGCCTGCTAGCGCCTTTTCTGGCCTAGTAATGACCCCAGCAAGCCACGGGTAATTTCACGCGCAATAGATGAGCCCACCGAACGGGCTGCGCTCTTTGCAAAGGCGTCAATTACCCCCTCGCGGCGCCCGCCACGTTTCCCGGATGAACCTAACACTAAGTCGCCTAATTCTCCCAAGATTCCCTTGCTCGTTGGTTTCTGCGAATTCTCAGAATCTTTGGCTTGCGATGAATCGCCAAGTGGTTTTTCTGTACCGGTTCGCGCCTGTAATAATTCAAAAGCGCTCTCGCGATCGATCTCCTGTTCGTATACACCAGCCACAAGCGAGGATTGAATCAGTTGTTTTCGTTCCTCTGCCGTAATCGGGCCAATCTGACTAACCGGAGGTACTATAAAAGCACGCTCGGTAATACTGGGAGAACCTTCAGAATCGAGAAAAGAGATCAGTGCTTCACCAACGGAAAGCTCAAGAATGGCTTGCTTGACATCCAGTTTCGGATTAGGCCTCATGGTTTCAGCGATAGCATTCACTGCTTTCTGGTCACGCGGCGTGAATGCGCGTAACGCGTGCTGAACGCGATTACCCAGTTGAGTCAGGACTTTTTCCGGGATATCGAACGGGTTTTGTGTGACGAAAAAAACCCCCACACCTTTGGAGCGGATCAATCTTACGACTTGCTCGATCTTCTCCAGCAAAGCGGGAGACGCCATGCTAAACAACAAGTGCGCTTCGTCAAAAAAGAATACCAGCTTAGGTTTTTCACGATCACCGGTCTCCGGCAAATTTTCGTACAGTTCAGACAGCATCCAGAGCAAATACGTACTGTACAACCGCGGCGAATTTAACAACTTATCAGCGGCAAGAATATTGATGACACCTTTGCCATCGATCGTCTGCATTAAATCCTCAATATTGAGCATCGGCTCACCAAAGAATTTGTCCCCGCCCTGCGCTTCTATTTGTAATAAGCCGCGCTGAATTGCACCGATTGAGGCGGATGAAACATTGCCATACTGTGTTCTGAATTTGTCGGCATTGTCACCGACAAATTGCAATAATGCGCGCAAATCCTTCAAATCGAGTAACAACAGGCCATGATCATCGGCCACTTTAAAAACCAATGCGAGTACGCCTTCCTGTGTTTCATTCAGATTCAACAAGCGCGCCAGCAGCAGCGGCCCCATATCAGAAATCGTCGCACGTAACGGATGACCGCTTTCCTGGAGCACATCCCACAGAGCCACTGGATAACCTTGCCATTCCGGGGAATCTAGTTTTAACAGATCCACACGTGCTTTTATTTTTCCGGACAGCGATCCGGGTTTACAAATACCCGTCAAATCGCCTTTCACATCCGCCATAAACACCGGCACACCGATACTGGAGAAACACTCTGCCAACTTCTGCAAGGTAACCGTCTTGCCGGTACCGGTTGCACCGGTAATGCAGCCATGACGCGTTGCCATCGCGGGCAGGAGCACCAAGTCAGTTTTGCTAGTTTTAGCGATGATCAATGGTTCAGCCATAATATATTCAATAAAGCCATTATTAAAAAATTATCGATTGAGAAATCAATTCTTCCCAATTTCCAAAAAAATGTACTGAATGTTCAATTGTATGTCAAACCGTAGCAAAGACAATGAAAACATGTCTATCGATGTATACTATTACTTGGGTACTGATGTACTTACCAGTTTTTTAAGCAAGCTTCCTAGAAAATTTCCGGATTGATAACCTTGAACAAACAGCTTATTTATGGCGACATTGGTGGCACCAAAACCATTCTGCAATTGGCCGAAATAAGAGACGGAGAAATCCATCAGCAATTCTCACAGCGTTATGACAGCGCCGCTTTTGTCACTTTCTCTGACATGCTGAGAGATTTTCTGAATCGGACCGAAACAGCGAATCATCCGGTAGCCGCCTGCTTTGCAATCGCAGGCCCCATCGTTGCCCAGCAAACAAAAGTAACCAACTTACCCTGGCAAATCAGTAGCGCTGGTGTTTCGGCTGAATTTTCCATCCCCGCTGTCAAGCTCATCAATGATTTTGAAGCAGCGGCATTGGCGATTGAAAGCCTGTCGCCCAACGATTGGGTAACACTACAAACAGGACAAGGACAAGGACAAGCCCATGCACAAGCGATGCGTGTCGTACTGGGCGCGGGCACGGGGATGGGCGTGGCCTGGCTACCCTGGCTGGAAGGCCGCTATTTCGCACTGCCGACCGAAGCAGGTCATATGGATTTTGCGCCAGCCAATGAATTACAGACCCACTTGTTCAAGGCTTTACACCATCAATTTGGCCATGTATCGGTAGAACGCTTGCTATCCGGATCCGGATTAACCAATATTTTTAATTTCCTGCAAATGAATGCAGCGATAGCTTCAGATTTAGCACCAGTTAATCTTGAGGAAGACAGCGGCGCCACCATAACCGCACTGGCTCAGACCCGAAAACACCCGATCGCAATCAAATCATTGAATTTATTTGCTGAGATTTATGGCGCCTACGCAGGTAATCTGGCGCTGGCTGGATTATGCCGGGGTGGCGTTTACATAGCGGGCGGCATTGCCCCTCGGATTATTGATATATTAAGCTTAGGTGGCTTTATGCGCGCATTTCGGGACAAGGGACGTTTTTCTGCACTGATGCATGAAATTCCCGTGCACGTCATCACCAATTATGAAATCAGCTTGCTTGGTGCCAAGCAAGAGGCACATAATCTACTCAATAGTCAGGATTGAAAATTTGGCGGTTTCAGGATTCAATTCCCATTCTTCAACACAATGAATTAGCCACCCATACAAAAAATAAATCTCATCAAGGAGAGTCATCATGTTTTCGAGAACTGCTTTCACCATAACCGTCAATCCTAAAATACCACCGCGCCTTAAGCGTCTGGAAGAATTGGCTGACAACCTTTGGTATAGCTGGGATCGTGCCACGCGCACGCTTTTTTCTCGCCTTGATCCACATTTATGGGAAGCGGTAGGACATAATCCCAAGGCATTTCTTAAACGCGTGGATGAATCGGCACTGCTGAAAGCAACGGAAGACCGGGTTTTCCTCGCCACCTACAATAGCATCCTGTCCACTTATGATTCCTATCATGACGCATCTTCACAGGATTATGCAGGGCACTTAGGCCCGAAAGATCAGGTTGCCTATTTCTGTTTTGAATTTGGTTTCCATGAAAGCCTCCCGATTTACTCTGGCGGCTTGGGCATCCTAGCTGGAGACCACTGTAAAGCAGCCAGCGATCTACACTTGCCATTCGTAGCAATCGGCTTGCTTTACCGCCAAGGCTACTTCTCTCAAACGATTGATAGTTTGGGTAATCAGCAAGTTACCTACACCATATCGGATTTTGAGGATCTGCCGGTTACGCCGGTCTTGCATGAGGATGGCTCGAGTGTACAAATCGAAGTAGCATTGCCGCAACGCGCCATCGTTGCAAAAATATGGCAGGCAAAAATCGGGCACGTCACACTTTATCTGCTCGATACCGATTTAGCGGAGAATTCTCCACAAGACCGCTATATCACACACAATCTTTATGGGGGTGACCGAACCATGCGGATTGAACAGGAGATTATTCTGGGTATCGGCGGTGTACGTGCACTCCAAGCACTCGGCATTAAACCGACTGTGTGGCATATCAACGAAGGTCATGCTGCTTTCATGATTCTCGAACGCATTCACAATCTGGTGGAGCAAGGACTTGATTTTGCCAGTGCATTGGAAAGTGTGGCCGTCAATACGGTATTCACAACGCATACCGCAGTACCTGCCGGGCATGATCATTTCAGTGCAGAGATGATGCAAACTTATTTTGCCAGCTTTTATCAGAAGCTCAACATTACACGAGAAGAATTCCTGTCACTCGGTCATGTATCCGATAGCCCTGACTTCAATATGACGGCACTGGCGATTCACGGTTCACGGACACACAATGGTGTCAGCAAGATACACGGCGACGTATCAGCAAATATCTGCCGGGATTTGTGGCCACAGATTGAGCCGGAGGAAAATCCGATCTCGTATATTACGAATGGTGTCCATGTGCCAACCTTCCTGGCGCAGGAATGGTCTGATCTGTTTGATCGTTATCTCGGTCATGAATGGCGCAATAAAATGTGCGATATCGACTATTGGTCAGGTATTAATGCCATACCCGATCATTTATTCTGGAGTGTGCGTCAATCATTAAAATCGCAAATGTTTCACGGTATCCGTTCGCGCATCACTGATCAAAACACCAGGAATCATGGTTCTGAAGCCCATCTTGACCGGCTACTGAAGTTTGTTGATCCCATCAATCCAAACGTACTGACATTGGGCTTTGCACGCCGATTCGCCACGTATAAGCGCGCCGCCTTACTATTCGAAAACCTCGACTGGCTGCGGAAAATTATCCTTGATCAGGATCGCCCCGTGTTGCTGATTTTTGCCGGCAAGGCGCATCCAGCCGATGTACCGGGTCAGGATGTCATCCGGAGAATCAGTCAGATTGCACAATTTCCAGAATTTGAAGGGCGACTCTTATTAATTGAAGGCTATGATTTACGACTCGCCCGCCGCTTAGTTGCCGGTGTGGATGTTTGGCTTAACAACCCGATCTATCCGCTCGAAGCCAGTGGCACATCGGGCATGAAAGCAGGCATTAACGGCGCCATTAACCTGAGTGTATTGGATGGCTGGTGGGGAGAAGGCTACGACGGCAAAAATGGCTGGGCAATCAAACCCGGTCCGAGAGATATGGAGGGCGTGCTGCGCGATAAAGAAGAAAGCCGCGCACTGTATGAAATCCTGCAAGATCAGGTCGTTCCACTCTATTACAATTATGGCAAACTCGGCTATTCGCCTGAATGGGTAAAAATGGCTAAACATTCGATGATGTCACTACTGCCGCGTTATAACTCTACCCGCATGGTCGATGAATACGTCACTAAATTCTATCGCTCAGCCAGTAACAAAGGCATGCAATACGCAGCCAATGATTTTTCTGGCGCAAAAAATATTGCTGCTTGGAAAGCCAAAATAAGAAACGCTTGGCGCGGTGTAACGCTCCGCCGGTTAGACATTCCCTCTGAACGTGCTCATTTTAGTGAAGCGTTGAATTTTAAGGTGGCTGCCAGACTGAACAATTTGGAACCGGAGGATGTCATCGTTGAACTACTGATGCACCGCCAGTATAAAAGAACCCGATTAAGCAACTTTAATCATTTCAAGTTTGAATATACCGGTACAAAGGATTCAGACGAACATATTTTTGAACTCCAGTTAACACCGGAATTGTGTGGCAAGCAGGAATATTACATTCGAATTTATCCCTGCCATCCGTTACTGTCCCATCCGCTGGAATTGGGCATGATGGTTTGGTTGTAAATTACGATAGCGATAACAGGAGGGCTTCACATGAATATTAACCCTGTGGGATGGTTTGAAATTTACGTGCAAGATATGGATCGGGCCAAGCGTTTCTATGAAGCTGCTTTTCAGGTTAAGCTGGAACGTTTAAACAGTCCCGCAGAAATGCCAATAGAACTGTGGAGTTTCCCAATGGCAGAAGATCAAATGGGCGCATCCGGAGCGCTGGTTAAGATGGAAGACGGACCGTCCGGTGGAAATGCCGTGCTAGTGTACTTTACGTGCGCAGATTGCGCTGTTGAGGCAGCGCGTGCAACACCTTCAGGCGGGAAATTAATCCGTGAGAAAATGTCCATTGGTCAGTATGGCTTTATCGCTCTGATCGCTGATACTGAAGGTAATATGATCGGACTTCATTCCATGCTATAGCATTTTTGACTCATGGCCCTTTATCGAATCCAAGATCCCTTCAATCTTTGAAGCAGCGTCGAAGACCTGATCGTTTAAATAAACGACCCTGTGGCAAGACCACGGGGAATCGCAAGTTCAATTAATAAACAACCCCACTGCATGCAGTGGGGTGTTAGATTGATAGCGGTGAATTACTTGTTACGAGTACCGGGACGACTGCGTTCGAGTACCTTAGCAATTGCTTTGATATCAAACTGACTCACACCCGCAAGCTCGGCTTGCTGACTAACAATACCTATAAATTTCGTAATCACTTCATCGGGAATATTTCGTCCTTGGTGGATTTTTGGCATAGAACCGCGGCATCGATGGCCTGATTCGAGTGTTGCACCGCTATGCCGTGACGAACCGCCTAAATCATGGTCCAGCATCATAGCCAAGCATTGCTCAATCTCCGCCGGAGTTTGGGTCAAATTACCAAAGAATGATGCAATTTCGCTATCTGCAAGTAACGCTGGCACCGCAAAGTTATGCAAAAACGCAAGAATTCCATGATAACCGCCTAACCTAGCCGCGACAGTCTCACTTTCTACTACTAAACGCGGAACACTGTCATTGTTTTCATTGATTTCCGTTTGTTGCGCCGGTGCTTTACCCGAATCAGCCAATGCAGAACTTATGCCATCGATTGCAACGAGTGCACACATTAAAGCAATCGCGAGATATTTAACCCATTCGGCTGTGTGATGTTTCGATTGTACAAAAACCATGATTTTGTCTCCTATCAATTCAATTCAAGTTAATTTACCCAGTGATAGCAATTGCTGATACTGGAAATCCATGGAGTTTCCTGAAAGAAATAGCTTCTCTCGATCTCTCCATTGCTTAATACGCAGAGACTTGAAATTTGGATGCAAGAAATTGTAAAAATAAACTGCTTTCTTCAATCTCAATCAACACCTATGCGCTGCGTGGAATAAAAATACAGCTTGCATCCAAACTGATATTTCCTGCGTATAGGTTCATAGCAGCGCATGTTTTATTTTTCTGGAATTATTTTTGTAACCGAAAGAATGGAGAAATTCGATGTCAAAGAAAATCATCAAAGTCGTAGCCCAAGTGACCGCACTCGCTGACAAAATCGCTGAAGTACAAGCCATACTGCAAGCAATCGTTGCACCGACCCGCTTGGAAACGGGCTGCTTAAGTTATCAATTAGTTAGAAATAGCGGTCATTCCGCTGAGTTCTTGTTCATCGAAGAATGGGTCGATGAACCAGCAATTGATGTACATTTCGCCACGCCACATATCCGGGACGCTCTGGCAAAAGTAACTCCCCTGCTGGCAGTCGCGCCTATCATCAAGAAATATGAATCACTCGCTTAACAAGATAGTGGTAGGAGGAACGATCAATGAACACTAACCAGCAAGAAATAACAGCACAACCGTATCACGGCATCTTTATCAATGACGGACGAAAATTCAGCAACTGGGGTTCAAGCCTTAGCACGCAACCCGCAGTGTATGTGGAGCCAATCAGCTACGCGGATGTGCAAGCAATTGTCAGGGATACGGAGCAATTTCCTACACCCGTGCGCCCAGTAGGTTCCATGCTATCGGTCACAGAAACCGTCGTTAATGACGGTGGCACATTACTCTGCACACGCACACTGGATGCAATACTGGGATTGGAAACCGATGATCAAGGCAGACATGTGGTCCGAGTGCAAGCGGGATGCCGGCTGAAAAAACTGAGTCTTTGGTTGCAGCAGCATGGCTGGGAAATACCGTTTCAGGCAGAAATTGGCGAAGCAACTGTCGGCTCAGTCGCGGTAGGAGACACCAAAGAATCTTCTTTGGACGGACCCGGTTACTTTTCCAGTCATGTCGTGGCTATCCGCTATATCGATGAAAACGGAAGCCTGCAAGCATTATCGGACAAACAGGATGCTGCCGCTTTTTACGAATTCAAATGCAGTTTCGGCTTATCCGGCATTGTTGTGGAATGTGTCATTGAAGTGCGCCGGGCCAGCTTATGCAGGGCAGATGTGGATTTGAAAGTGTATGACAGCCCGGAGGCGCTAACCAATGACCTATTGCGTTTGCGCAAAGGTTGCGACGCACTGCTGGCCGTTGTCATCCTGCATCAACTTGTCTGTTTTGTAGAACAACGTTACCGGGCAGGCGCCGGCAAAGCAACACCAATGAGCTCGCAACCCGAATGCGAACAGTATCGCATTGCTAAACGCTTGGCGATTCAGCGGGGATTTGATGGCGGCAACCTGCCGCAACCGAAAGGAATCGTTTTTTCGCGCCATGATTTTGTCAACGAGTACTGGCGCCCCGGCGAAACGGAAAACCGCCTGGATTTTCAGTACTACGAGCACGATATCGGCAGGCTAGAACAAGTCATCGCCGAATCGTATCGATTCACGCAAACCTTTAAACAAAGAACCGGGTTTGCACCCACCGGTTGGGCCACTTATTTCGTGCATCGCCCCGAAAGAAAACTGAAACCCTACGGTATTTATTCAGGCGGCCCGGGAATTTCCTGCTCGTTTGACCCGATTTATTGCAACCCCAACGAACCGTTGTGGCAGCAATTTGCGAAAGAATATAACCGGCTGGCGATTGAAACTTTAGGCGGAAATCCGTCGCCGATCCAAACCCAATGGTTGCAACCTGGCGATGTGCGTATTCCCAGGAAACTCGCGCGCAGCCGGTTTACCACGCCTTATTATCAACAGTTTTTGGTGTAACAGTTTTTTCTGTTTATCGAGGAAAAATGATACACAAACGCATCTGATGATATATTTCAGAACAGGAAATGAATAAGGGTATCCATAATGGTTAGGGTTTGATCAGCAGTGGCAACAAGCGATACAAATTGCAATGACTTCAATGCCAAAGATGCGCAAATGCATTTGTGGATCACCGCAATCGCCGGACATGACGAACAAGCATTGGCGGAGCTGTATGAAGCAACCCTTGCGCGCGTTTATGGATTGGTACTGCGCATCACGCGCAGCCCGCAAGCAGCGGAAGAAGTGAGTGAGGATGTGTATTGGCAAGTGTGGCGCGAGGCACCGCGTTTCGACGCGCAACGCGGCAATGTCATCGCATGGCTGCTAACGATCACGCGCAGCCGGGCGCTGGATTATTTGCGCAAGCAAGACAGCGCCGAGCTTTGTGAAGAACCGGAGCTGCTGTTAATGCATGAACCGGCTTGTGACGGCGATCCGCAAGATCTGCTCTCCGCCACACAAACGAACCATCAATTGAACCAGGCACTCCAACAACTCGAACCGGTTCAGCGGCAATTGGTGGCACTGGCTTTCTTTCGCGGATTAACGCATGAGGAAATTACCGCATTGACAGGGATGGCGCTGGGAACGGTCAAATCGCATATTCGCCGCGCACTGAAGCAGTTACACGATGCGTTGGACGAAGATTTAATCAAAGGCTTTGAATGATGAAAAAACGCTATTCTTTAGATCCGGCAGATTCGGAACAAGCACAGAAAATTGAATCCGCTTTGCTGGAAGGATTGGAGCCATTACAGCCCAGCGCACAGCAACGCTCAAAAATCCGCGCACAGCTTTTTCAACGCATTCATGCCAGCGTGGCCGCAGAATCGCCGCGCATCACCGTGCGCAGCGATCAAGGGCAATGGCGCAAGATTCGCCCGGGTGTGCGCGCCAAAACGCTGGACAAAAACACCCGCGCCTTCCTCCTCGATATCGCACCCGGTGCCAGCCTCCCGATGCACCGCCACCATGAAGATGAAGAATGCGTGGTACTGCGCGGCTCAGCCAGCCTCGGAGAGCTCAAGGTAAGTGCTGGCGACTACCATTTAGCGCGTTCTGGCAGCCGTCATGGAAAGATCTCCTCAGAGACCGGCGCCTTGCTGTACCTAAGAGGAATACCGGTAGGCCACACCGCAGAAGTTGCCCGCGACCTGCTCACCGCCTTTTTACCCGGCGATGGCCATGAATTGATCACCATCCGCGCAAATGAAGGCAAATGGTCGAATCTCGCACCCGGCGTAGCCAGCAAGCCGTTATTTGATGACGGACAAACTCGCTCATCGCTGGTACGGCTTGCTGCGGATACATCCTGGGCAGCACAATCGCCATGTCTCGCTCACGATGAAGAATGCTTGTTACTCGAAGGCAATGTGTTCATAGGCGACACCTTGCTGCAAACCGGTGACTGGCAACTCGCGCCGACCGGTTCGGAATCCCGCTCGATATCCACGGACAAGGGTGCATTGGTCTTTATGCGGAGTGCGCACGACAACGCACCTCTTCCATAAAGATTTTTCCAATGGCGGAATAGCGAGTAATCTTTACTCCGATCTCATCAAACATCATCTAGGAGCTTGCAGATGAGTAGTAACCACCTGCACAGTTTTCAATTGATAAAAAACAGGGTTTTAAGGAAACTGATCAACCCATTTTTGTCATTCCGAACACAGTGAGGAATCTTCCGAATCAACAATATAGATTTCTCGCTATGCTCGAAATGACAGTTATCCAGGGATCACATAGCCTTGAGATAAATAAAACTCCCGAGATTCTTGCGCCCTTAAGAAAATATCGTGAAAAGCTGCCAGCAGATTTTAAGTTTGATCGTATCGAAGCGCATGAGCGAGAGTAAAGAATTGTAGGGTGGACAAGTGAAACGCCGTCCACCGATCGGATGGGGTGACGAGTACGTTAAATAGAATGTGCCATAACCAAGTAATACTTGATATGGGTGGATGGCGCTTCGCTTATCCACCCTACAAAACCGAAAAACCGGCAGGGGCTACGCCCCTGCACCCCGCAAAGGGTCAAAGCACAAAGAACAAAGATCAAAAAACCCTGGCAATACGAAAACCCCGGAGGAAGTCGAGGGCTACATCGGTGAAGTACCCGTCACGGTCAGCCGATCGCAAGAACTTAGGATTGAAGTACCACGAACCGCCCCGAACCACCCGGCGATCGCAATTGCCGCCATTGGCTTCCAGCCAAGCCGAGCCATCGACTGGTGCGTTTTGATAGTTCTCGTGCCAGCAATCCTGTGTCCACTCCCAAACGTTGCCATGCATATCATATAAACCGAACATATTCGGCGCAAACGACCCGACCGGTAACGTTTTTTGAT
Source organism: Nitrosomonas sp. (assembly GCF_019752415.1). GTDB lineage: Bacteria > Pseudomonadota > Gammaproteobacteria > Burkholderiales > Nitrosomonadaceae > Nitrosomonas. Next base: position 20,292 of record NZ_JAIEME010000026.1, on the reverse strand, counting down.
GTTTCTCGCCAAAATTGGCTTGATCGGAATTTATCGTCTCCCCGGTAAAGAACGGTGTCTTGGTTCCGGCACGGCACGCGTATTCCCATTCGGCTTCACTCGGCAGACGATAAAATTGGCCGGTCTGCTTGTTCAACCAACCGCAATACGCTTGCGCATCATGCCAAGAAACGCCGATAACCGGACGATTTTCCCGCCTCCAGCCGTAATCACTCGGTGTTTCTTTGCCGGTTGCTTCGCAAAAGCGGTCGTATTCCGAGAAGGTGACGGCATAGACGCCTAGTGCAAAAGGTTGCGCAATGATTACTTCATGTTGTGGGCCTTCACGCTCAGTTCTTCCATGCTCATCCTGGGGTGATCCCATCACAAAACGGCCTGCGGGAATTACCGCCAGCAACGGCCCTTCGCCGCCGGATTGCAGCGGGTCGCGAAAGGTTTGACCGGGTTTGAGTACAGGTTGAATGAGTGCAGCAGAATGCAGGGGTTCAGTACCGATACCATTCAAACGCACCCGCAGCGATGCCAATAACTGAACCAATCCAGCATGTTCCATTTGATGATTCCACCCCATCAGATCGGCTGTCTGGATGCGACCAAATCCATACGGGCATTCCACGCGCTCGATGAAAGCCGGAAAAAGAATGTCTTTGCGTTTGGCATACTCCGCCTCTTCCAGCACAAAATCGCTATCGCGCGATGCGGCCGACCACAGCACCACCACTGCCCGCGCGGCATGCAATTCCCGTTCGATTTCCTTGTGCCACTTCCGGCCCACCAGCGTTTGCCGGTCGATGAACACTTGCCAGCCTTCTTCCTGGAATCGCTGCACCAATCGCTCAGCGATGGCGGAGTCGCTGCTCGAATAACCTATAAAAATATCGCTCATCGTTGTTTTTGTAATTTGCAATGCCCGACTTATAAGCAGATTACATTCCCGGCTGGATTCATACGCTCACGGTTGCTGCAAAGAAAAAATAACCCCCGCTAGCGGCGGCAACGTAATCGCAATCGAATCAGAAAATCCCATCCAGGGCATTGGTACGCTGGCAATATTGCCTAAATTGCCGAGGTTGCTGCCACCGTAATAAGTGGAATCGCTGTTGAAGATTTCCCGGTAAATACCACCGGCGGGAACACCGATACGATAAGCACTGCGCGGAACCGGGGTGAAGTTAAGAATCACCACTACAAAGGTACCGTCTTTGGCACGCCGCAGGTAGCTGATGACGGATTGGTCGGCGTCCTGGCAGTCGATCCAGCCGAAACCTTCGGCGGCAAAATCGAGCTGATGCAAGGCGGGGGTGTTTTTATAACACTGATTCAAATCACGGTGTGCGGCCTGAACGCCGGCGTGCTGCTGTTGTTGCAGCAAGGGCCAATCCAGCTCATGGCTCACGCGCCATTCCATTTTCTGGGCGAATTCATTGCCCATGAAATTGAGCTTTTTGCCCGGCCAAGTCGTCTGAAAGACAAACAATAGGCGTACATTGGCAAATTTTTGCCAGGCATCGCCGGGCATTTTGTTGAAGAGAGAGCCTTTTCCATGCACCACTTCATCATGTGAGAACGGCAATACAAAGTTTTCCGTATACGCATACAATTGGCTGAAGGTCAGCTTATCGTGGTGATAGCGCCGGTGGACGGGATCTTGTTGCATATAGGACAGCGTGTCGTGCATCCAGCCCATATTCCATTTCATCGAAAACCCCAGCCCGCCAACATAGGTTGGCCGCGACACGGCCGGCCAAGCGGTGGATTCCTCCGCCAGGGTCAACGCACCCGGAAACTCCTCGTGCACCATAATATTCAGCTCGCGCAGAAAATCGATCGCTTCCAGATTTTCCCTGCCGCCGTATTTATTCGACAGCCATTCGCCTTCCTTGCGCGAATAATCCAAATACAGCATGGAAGCCACTGCATCGACACGCAAGCCGTCCAGATGAAATTCGGATAGCCAGTAATGCGCGCTGGATATCAGGAATGATTTGACCTCGTTGCGGCCGTAATTGAAGATATAAGTGCCCCAATCCTGGTGAAATCCAAGGCGCGGGTCTTCATGCTCATACAATGCCGTGCCGTCAAAGCGCGCCAGTGCAAAGGCATCTTGCGGAAAATGCGCGGGCACCCAATCAAGGATCACTCCGATATTTGCCTGGTGGCAGGCATCGACGAAGAACCGGAAATCATCGGGTGAGCCGTAGCGGCTGGTAACTGCAAAATAGCCGGTGGTCTGGTAACCCCACGACTCATCCAGCGGATGCTCTGAAACAGGCATCAATTCGATATGGGTATAGCCCATTTCCTGCACATAAGGCAGCAGGTGCTGCGCCAACTCCCGGTAGGTATAAAAACGGCCATCCGGATGCCGCTTCCACGATCCGGCATGCATTTCAAGAATATTCAGCGGCGCATGCAGCCAATCCCAATGATTGCGATTCGTTATCCACGTTGCATCGCCCCAATCATAGGCGCTCTTGGCTGGTGTCAGTGCCGCCGTATTGGGGCGCAGTTCATAGCGATTGGCGTAAGGGTCCGTCTTGAGAACAATTTCCCCGCTATCGCGATTGCGGATCTCGTATTTGTAGAGTGAATCCGGCAGCAGTCCCGGAATAAACAGCTCCCAGACACCGCTGGCGTGGTGTACCGCCATCGGATGAATGCGCCCGTCCCAGCGATTGAAATTTCCGACTACGCTGACACGTCCGGCGTTGGGCGCCCATACCGAAAAGCGCATGCCGTCCACACCAGCATTCCTGGCCTGCTGCGCGCCAAGCATCCGGTAGGCCTGCCGCAACTTACCTTCATTAAACAGGTACAAATCATGATCGGAAATCTGCAGTGGAAAAGCATACGGATCATGCGTTTCATAGACGGTATGTGTTGCCCCTTTTTCTTCGACCCGCAATCGATACGGCATGTCAGGCGGTGATTCCCCGCGCCATTCAAAAACTCCCTGCGGATGAATTCGTCGCATCGGCTCAAACCCGATGGCTGTCTTGATCCATACATTCACATCATAAGGACGAAATACGCGCACTAAAGATTGGCCGAGCTCCTTGTGCAATCCAAGATACGCAAATGGATCGTGGAGTTGTGCGTTCAGCAGTGCGTTCTGCAATGCATTGGTTTTATGTAGGGTGATCACATTTGATAGACTGGTTAATGGGTATAGAATGAATTATAGCTTGCCTGCCACCTTATACTACTTATACTGCGATTAACAATTAAAATAAAAGTTGGGTATAAGAAAATGCCATAATGCGATACTATATATTGAGATGAATCGGGGAGGGTTACATCGCTATGGATAATAAAGAACGGGTGTATGCGAACGAATCCCAAGCAGAGTGCACAACCAGCACACGCTTCCACAACAGTGCGACGCACAATACGCTTGCATTGATATTGGCGGGCGGGCGAGGCAGCCGTTTGCACCAATTGACGGATTGGCGCTCCAAACCGGCAGTTCCTTTCGGCGGGAAGTTCCGCATCATTGATTTCCCGCTTTCCAACTGTGTTAATTCGGGTGTCCGGCGTATCGGTGTCGTTACGCAATACAAGTCACAGAGCCTGATTCGTCATATTCAGCACGGTTGGAGCTTTCTCGATGGACGCTTTAAAGAATTTGTCGAACTGCTACCCGCGCAGCAAAGAACCACAGAAACCTGGTATCAAGGGACAGCCGACGCGGTTTTCCAAAATCTCGATATCCTGCTACGCCACGATCCAAAGTATGTCCTCATCCTGGGTGGAGATCATATTTACAAAATGGATTACAGCAAATTATTGGCTGAACATCTGGAAAAAGGGGCTGACATGACGGTGGCCTGCCTTGAAATTCCACTGCAAGAAGCCAGTGCTTTTGGTGTCATGGGTGTGAACGATGCCTGGCAGGTGACCAGTTTTGCTGAAAAACCGGAAAATCCAGCACCGATCCCCGGTCAACCCCAAAAAGCACTGGCAAGTATGGGAATCTATGTTTTTAATGCCGCATTCCTTTATGAACAATTAATTCGTGACAGTAAGATTAATGAGTCGTCGCATGACTTTGGTAAAGACCTGATTCCCTATATGGTGCCCCGTCATCGCATATTTGCACACCGTTTTTTAAACAGTTGCGTGAATATGGCGTCGGGAATACCTTACTGGCGTGATGTGGGAACGGTGGACGCTTATTGGGAAGCTAATTTTGATCTGACTACGGTGACCCCTGAACTCAACCTCTACGATGAAGATTGGCCGATTTGGACGCATCAAGAACAATTACCACCAGCCAAATTCGTTTTTGATGATGAGGATCGCCGTGGTCAAGCACTGGATTCATCCGTGTCAGGCGGTTGCATTATCAGCGGTGCGACGGTGCGCCGTTCTTTGCTATTTTCTAATGTAAAAGTACGTAGCTATAGCAGTGTCGAAGATTCCGTCATACTGCCCAATGTCGAAATAGGCCGATATGCCCGCCTACGACGGGTCGTCGTGGAAAAGCAATGTATCATCCCCGAAGGACTGGTAGCGGGATATGATGCAGAGGAAGATCGCAAACGATTCTATGTGACTGAGAAAGGCATCACATTGATTACACCGGAAATGTTAGGGCAGAATGTTCATCATGTGCGTTAACTACAAAAAATTTTTATAAGTATTTCCATTTTTACATGAAGCAATTAAACCTTGTTGTGTTATGGCACATGCATCAACCGGATTACCGGGATTATGTAACCAAAGAATTCGTTTTACCGTGGGTTTACCTGCATGCCATCAAGGACTATACCGATATGGCCTATCACCTGGAGATGCATCCGGGAACCAAAGCGGTGATCAATTTTGTCCCAGTACTTCTGGATCAATTGGAAGATTTCACTGAACAGTTTTCCATAGGAAAGATACGTAGTCCTCTGCTGCGTCTGTTGGCCGAACCCGATCTCGAACACATCACTATGCAGGATCGGCTATATTTGTTCGATAGCTGCTTTCTCAGCAATCATGAAACGATGCTGAAACCTTATCCCGCCTATAAGCGCCTGCATGAGCTCTATAACACCCTGAGTCAGCGCGGCGAGCGGGAATTAACCTATTTCTCCGGGCAATATCTGGCCGATCTGCTGGTGTGGTATCACTTGGCCTGGATGGGTGAAAGTGTGCGCCGGAATAACCAATTCGTGATGCAGTTGATGGCAAAAAGTGATGGATTCTCGCATGCGGATCGGCTGCAATTGTTCAATCTGATCGGTGAACTGATCCAGAATTTGATTCCACGCTACCGCAAACTCTCTGAATCGGGTCAAATTGAATTATCCACCACGCCGCATTATCATCCGCTTGCCCCGCTGATGATAGATTTTTCTTCCGCCCGAGACAGTCAACCCGATGTCACCTTACCAGCACACGATTCTTATCCAGGCGGACGCGGCCGCGTCGCATTTCATCTGTCCTCAGCAATTACCAGTCACACACAGCGTTTTAACGAGAAGCCTTCCGGTATCTGGCCTGCTGAAGGTGCCATATCAGACACGTTATTAAAAATTCTGGCAGAGCAGAATTGCCATTGGAGTGCCAGTGGGGAAGGTGTTCTAGTGAATAGCCTACGTGCCGCTTACCCAGGCACATCCTTGCTGGATCGCAATAGTTATTTATATCGCCCCTACCGGATTGCCGGCGAGGCAGAACAAGTCTCTTGTTTCTTTCGTGATGATCATTTATCCGATTTGATTGGTTTTGAATATTCCAAATGGTTTGGACGTGATGCAGCGAAAAATTTTGTACAATCTTTGGAACGCATTTACCATAACACACCGGCTGAGCAGAGCCCGGTCGTCAGTATCATCCTGGATGGAGAAAATGCTTGGGAATCTTATCCTTATAATGGATTCTATTTTCTTGACGATCTATACAGTTTACTCGACAACCACCCGTTTATCCGCACCACAACTTATCGTGACTATACCGCCCGCGCTGAAAATACTGAAAACCTTACGACATTACCGACGTTGGCTGCCGGTAGCTGGGTATATGGAACATTTTCCACCTGGATTGGTGATAAGGAAAAGAATCGCGCCTGGGACATGCTTTGTGCGGCCAAAAATAGTTTTGATCTGGTGATGCAGAGCGGCCAGCTGACTGATGAAGAAAAAATCCTAGCCAACCGGCAACTGGCATCTTGTGAAAGTTCGGATTGGTTCTGGTGGTTCGGTGATTACAATCCAGCGCATTCGGTGGCCAGTTTCGATCAGTTGTTCAGAAAGAATCTGATTAATCTTTATCTTTTACTTAAATTGCCAACACCTGCATCAATACTTGAACCCATTAGCAAAGGGAATGAGCAAACGGAAGAAAGCGGTGCCATGCGGCGATCTTCATAATAACACTCGATTGATTTCAAACTGCACCGCGCAGTGATTAAAATCAATCAGGTTTTCGGTTGCCCAGGTTTTTAAAACAATTACCGGAATAATTGAATGTCACAACCTGTATCGCTACTTTTTGGTGTTCACGCACATCAACCCGTCGGCAATTTTCCCAGTGTGCTGACCGACGCACACTTGCGTTGTTACAGACCCTTTCTACAAGTACTTTACCGCTATCCGGACTTTCGTTTTGCAGTCCATTTCTCTGGTTGGTTGCTCGATTACCTGATGCAATATTATCCTGAAGACATGGCGCTACTGCATGAAATGGTCCTGCGGAAACAAGTCGAGTTGTTCGGCGCGGGTGATACTGAACCGGTTCTGGCGGTTATTCCAAACCGTGACCGGATCGGACAAATTCAAACCTTCTCCAACAAACTGGCAGCAAAGCTAGGGCAACGCCCGCAAGGCGCATGGCTGACAGAACGCGTGTGGGAATCAACCGTAGTCCCGGCACTCGCGGATTGTGGAATCCGTTATGTGATTGTCGATGACTACCATTTTCTCTGTGCTGGCAGAGCACCTGAGGAATTAAATGGTTTTTTCACCACTGAGGAAGATACACGAACACTCGATTTGTTCCCTATTTCTGAGAATCTACGCTATAAAATTCCGTTTTCCCCCGTTGCGGAAACGATCGCCTATCTGGAATCATTGGCAGATAATCATTTACCAAACTCCAGCGCCGCGGCAATTTATTTTGATGACATTGAGAAATTTGGTATCTGGCCGGAAACCTATCAATGGGTTTATGAAAAAGGCTGGCTTGAGCAATTTATCCAAGGCGTGCTCGCATCAACAAAAATCCGCACCCGGCACTACAGCGAATATCATGCTGGTGAAAAAACACGGGGTATAGTCTATCTACCCACAGTATCCTATATTGAAATGAATGAATGGACGTTGCCTGCCCAATCTGCCAATACCTACGCAGATCTGGTGCAACAGGCCAAGGCAAGTGGCTGGTATGAACACAAAAAAGCATTCCTGCGCGGTGGCATTTGGAAAAACTTTTTTTCACGTTATCCTGAATCGAACTGGATGCACAAGCGCATGTTAGGGCTTTCTACGCGATTGGATGCATTGCCGGAAAAACATCGTACGAACCTGATGCAGCAAAAGCTCTATGAATCTCAAGCCAATGATGCCTATTGGCATGGCCTGTTCGGCGGTTTGTATCTTCCGCATCTGCGACGCGCTGTGTACGGAGCGCTCGTTGAGCTGGAAGCATTGTTGGATGCCCTCATGCCACGTCCAATTTCTCATACCGAAGATACCGATCTGGATGGTGTAAAAGAAGCTTATCACCAAAATGGCATACTTCAAGCGGTCGTAAAACTGGATAGTTTTGCCAGTATTTGTGAGTTGGATGCTTACCGGCTGAAACATAACTTCGGCGATACACTGCGCTGTCAGGTCGAACACTATTACCAAAAAATTCAACCGGGTGAGCTTCAGGTATCCAACCATGCTGCCTCGGGAATTGCTTCGGCGCATGACAGAATCAGCTATAAGCACGAGATTAGCGCAGCAGATATCGAAGCGGACGACCACCCCAGAAGTTTGTTCGTAGATCGTCTGGATGGCACGTTTATCACCTATCGATCCAAAGCAGCAGCACTTGAAAGTAACCACTTTCAATCCGAAAACACCGCGTATCCGATTCACAAACACATCCTGCTTGACAATAATCAACTACAAGTCGCCTATCGTTTTACCGCCAAAATGGCGCAAGTGTTCAGTACCGAAATTAATCTCGCTATGCCAAGTTGCGATGGAATGGGCGGGCGTTATATTTACCGGGGAGAAATTCCGGGCGGTTTCGGACAAGTGCTTGAACTGGCAGGTTTGACTGAAATAACACTGGACGATGATACGTTAGGCGGCAGCATCGTACTCAAAACCTCTTCCCCTGTGACGTTTATTGCACAACCGCACTTCTCGGTATCACAATCCGAGAGCGGGTTTGAGAAAATTATGCAGGCAACTACGCTCTTGTTGGAATGGCCGATCACGGCTCAAGAATTGGTTATCACACTGGAAATCAATGCAAGGGAATTTTAGCCGTGCGGTATGAGAAACTAATCCAGCGATTACCCACTTTAGATTCATGATCCTCAGCGATTAAAACAAACCTATGTCATCTCTTACTCAATCACCTGCTTGGCTTGCCTTACAAGCACATCAACCTGTCATGGCACGACAACATTTGCGTGCGTTATTTCACAAAGATCCGCAGCGCTTTGAAAAATTTTCTCTCGTTTTCAATGATATTCTGATCGATTCTTCGAAACAGTCAATCACTCGTGAAACGATAGATTTACTGCTGGCGCTGGCTCATCAACAACAACTGCCCAACTGGATTATGCGCATGTTCTCGGGAGAGAAGATCAATTCAACGGAACACCGTGCCGCACTGCATATTGCGCTACGTGGCGAACAACCCATTGAAGTGGATGGCGTAGCGATCATGCCTGAGATTAAGCGGGTATTGAAACAGATGGAGCGCTTTTCAGGCGCCATACACAGTGGCGCGCACAGAGGCTATACCGGAAAAATTTTTACCGATATCGTTAATATTGGCATCGGCGGCTCGGATCTCGGCCCAGTAATGGTGACCGAAGCGCTCAAACCCTATCAATTAAACGGCATCACACCACATTTTGTCTCAAACATTGATGGCTCTCAGCTAACCGAAACGTTGCGGCATCTTGATCCAGCCACAACATTGTTTGTGATTGCCTCGAAAACATTCACCACGCAAGAAACGCTCACCAATGCAAATTCTGCGCGACAATGGTTTCTGGCTCATGGTGGCAGTGAAAAAGATATCGCGCTGCATTTTGTCGCAGTATCCACTAACCGTTCCGCCGTGGAGAAATTCGGCATTAATCCGGATAACATGTTTGAGTTCTGGGTTTGGGTGGGCGGGCGCTATTCATTATGGTCAGCAATTGGCTTACCGATTGCTTTGGCTGTCGGCATGGACAATTTTTATTCGTTGCTTGCGGGCGCCCACGAAATGGATCAGCATTTTGCCACAGCCCCGTTCGCAGAAAACCTCCCGGTTATGCTGGGTTTGATCGGTATCTGGCAAATTAATTTTTTCGGTACGTCAGCGCATGCAGTGCTGCCGTACGATCAGTCCATGCACCGTTTCCCCGCCTATTTACAACAATTGGAAATGGAGAGTAATGGCAAGCGCATTACCCGTGATGGAGAAGCTGTCGATTATGCGACCGGAGCAATTGTTTGGGGCGAACCGGGAACCAACGGCCAACATGCTTTTTACCAGCTATTGCATCAAGGGACACAAACTGTTCCGGCTGATTTCCTGGCCCCTTGCCAAAGCCATCATCCGCTGGCGCAACATCACCGCATATTATTGGCCAATTTCTTTGCCCAGACTGAGGCATTGATGGCTGGTAAGAATGAACAGGAAGTGCGTGCTGAATTGGTATCACAAGGGTTAAGCGGTGAGTCTCTGGAACAGCTATTGCCGCATAAAGTTTTCCCCGGAAATCGTCCGACCACTTCCATTTTGTTCAAAAAACTCGACCCTAAAACATTGGGTGCGCTCATTGCACTGTACGAGCATAAAGTTTTTGTGCAAAGCGTGATCTGGAACATCAATCCATTTGACCAATGGGGCGTGGAACTGGGCAAACAACTGGCCGGAAAAATCCTGACCGAATTGGAGCAAGAAGCCCCAGTGGCTTCGCATGATGCTTCCACTAACGGCTTGATCAATTATTTCAAAGCAAATCAGTAAACATACCTCCATGCTGTCATCCCAAGAACTCCGCGTTCTGTTTATTACTTCTGAAGTTTTTCCTTTGTGCAAAACCGGCGGCCTGGGCGATGTCAGCGCGGCACTGCCGGCGGCGCTGCGGTCCCTGCAAAACGATGTAAGGCTTCTGTTACCGGGCTACCCGAAAGTTTTGGCCGGTGTTAAATACAAATCCAAAGTGGCTGAGTTCAATACCTTGCCGCAATTTCCGCCTGCCACACTGCTCTCGGCGCGCTTATCGCTGAGCAAGTCCGAAAATATTCCAGTCTTTGTGATTGACTGCCCGGGGTTATATCACCGCGAAGGCGGCCCTTATATGGATACGCTTGGGCGCGACTGGCCGGATAATGCATTACGTTTTGGCTTACTGTCGAAAATTGGCGCGATTCTATCCAGCGACGCCAGCCCAATTGCCTGGCGCCCGCATATTGCGCATTGTAATGATTGGCAAAGCGGCCTCACGCCGGCTTATTTGCATTATCATGCCGGGAAAAAAGCAACCACGCTGATGACGATCCACAACCTCGCATTTCAGGGTATATTTCCACCGGGCAGTGTCATCCAGTTAGGCTTACCTCTGGAGAGTTTCGATGTCAACGGTGTTGAATATTACACCAACATGTCATTTCTCAAAGCAGGACTCTATTATGCCGACCATATCACCACAGTCAGTCCCAATTATGCTGAGGAAATTCAAACCGAACCGTTGGGTTTTGGTCTGCAAGGATTACTGGCAACGCGCCGACGCCATCTCACCGGCATTATCAATGGCATCGATACCCGGGAATGGGATACTGCGACAGATCCCCATTTGGTGAAAAACTACACCAGCAAGAAATTATCCGATAAAGCCGCGAATAAAAGCGCTTTACAACAGCAGATGGGGTTAGCAGTTGATGCCGATATCCCGTTATTCGGCGTAGTCAGCCGTTTGAATCATCAGAAAGGCACTGATCTGCTGATACAGATCGCATCCCAACTGGTAGAAATACCCGCCCAACTGGTTGTACTCGGCAGCGATCATGCTGAACTGGAACACCAATTATCCACATTGACTCAAGCTTATCCCGGTGCAATAGCCGTTCGTATCGGTTTTAATGAAGCCTTATCACATTTGATTGAAGCAGGCGCAGATTGTTTCCTGATGCCATCGCGCTTTGAACCGTGCGGTTTGAATCAAATGTATAGCCAGCATTACGGCACGCCACCCATAGCCCATGCCACCGGCGGTCTGTTAGATACAGTAGTGGATTACACGCCGGCAAAGCTTGCCGACGGAAGTGCCAGCGGCTTTTTATTTTACCCAATGACCGCCGACAATCTGCTGAGCACGATAAAACGTGCAGCACTCGCATATCAGAATAAAAAAGTCTGGCAGCGCTTGCAGAAAAACGGTATGGCAAAAGATTTCAGTTGGCATGCCAGCGCAGCGGCTTACCGGGAAATCTATTTGTCGTTGTTACCCTGACCTGACTAATCGCAAAAATGCCATCACCGCACGCTTCACAAGATAGCTATCAATCAAGCGCTTCCACATTAAAAGCACCGCACATGGATAGATCGGATTCATTAACGGCAGGAAGCTGCGCCGCCAGAGCACGCAGTGCCGTGCGTAAACCTTCTTCCAAAACCGGATGATAAAACGGCAGACGCAACAACTGCTGCACTGTGAGCGAGCGATCGATAGCTAACGCCAGCAGATGTGCCATATGCTCGCCAGCAGGTGCGCACATTTCCGCACCCAATAACCGGCCGCTTACCGCGTCGGCATAAAGACGCTGAATACCCTTGTTCCGCTGCCCGGCACGTGCCCGCCCCTGGCGGTCAAAATGTACTTCTCCAACCAAAATCTTTGCAGGGTCAAGTGCCTGAAAGCGACTGCCTACGACTGCGATGTTCGGGTCGGAAAAAACAATGGCCAGTGGTGTCCGGCGAGTAAAACAAATCGAATTAGGGCGCGTGGCATTAAGCCCTGCAATGTATCCTTCATCGGCAGCTTCATGCAGCAGCGGCACTTGGTCATTCGCGTCACCCGCCATGAATACCGGTAGATTGGCCACTTGCATGGTACCTGGATTTATAGGCGGCATGCCGTGTTGATCGAGCGAGACTCCCAGTGCCTCGAGACCCAGATTGTCGATATTCGGACGACGCCCTAACGCCGCAAGCACACAATCGACCACCACTTCTATCTTTCCGGCACGTACCTGCACGCCTTCTCCCAGCCTGCTTAACTCGGCTTTCTCACCCAGATGCAGAGGAAATTCCCTCCCTAGCAGATCTGTCGCCACTGCAATCACCTGAGGGTCTGTTAATCCAGCGATCGCTTGGCTACCGCCAAATGCCACCACCTGAATACCAAGCCGCGAAAGCGCCTGTGCCATCTCAGCGCCAATGGGGCCCATTCCCACGACTGCCATGCGTGCGGGCAGAGTCTCCTGCTCAAACAAAGTATCCGTCGTGAGCAGCCGATTCCCCAATGAATTCCAGGGTGCAGGTACAATCGGACGCGATCCGGTAGCAATAATAATTTTGTGCGCACGCAATTCCTCACCATTGACTTCCAATCTATCCGGCGCAAGCAGACGCACACGCCCGGAAATGGCTCTTTCGCCCAATTCTTCTGTCGTTTTTACTGTACTGGCAACAAAATCATCGCGCAACCGCCGCACACGCCGCAGCACGGCGGGAATATCAAGCGTGAGCTGATCGGCACCGCGAATACCGAATTCTTCAAAAGCACTGCGACGATGAAAGGCATTGCCCGCTTCGATCAGCGTCTTGGATGGCATACAACCCACCCGGGCACAGACAGTACCCCAAGGCCCATCATTAATAATCACAAAGCGTTGCGTGTATTTTCTTACCTCCCGCAGCGCGGCCAAACCTGCGCTACCTGCTCCAACGATAATCACATCCAGTATTTCATTCATAGCCATTTCCTCCGGTGATGACGGCAATTCAGTACTGTGCCCGTTTGTAGTTCATGGTTCCGGTGTTCCCGTATCTTGATTTCCCAGATCCAAATCAGTACGTGCTCCAGCGGCAAGTGCCTGGTACTTTGCTTTGAAAGCATCGAGGTTTTCTTCTTCAAGCTCCTCCAGATCAAGCAAAGCGTTGTGCGCACCCTGAGTCGCACGGATCAACTCATCCAGCTTTACCTGGATCGCCTCGGTATCGCGATTCTGTGTATTCTGGATCAAGAAGACCATCAAGAACGTGATTATCGTAGTCCCTGTGTTGATGACCAACTGCCAGGTGTCACTGAAATCAAACATGGGACCTGTGATGACCCAGACAACAATGACTGCAACAGCCAAAGTGAACACGCGCGGACGGCCGCAAAAATGGGCCGCTGCCTTTGCAAACCTGGAATACCAGATAGCGCTACGCATACAACATTTCTCCTTCGGCACTTAGCCGGCGTTGGAAGTTCGGCGTGACATCCTTATAAAGTGCTATGCCTCTGACTTGACGTTCAATTCTGGTTCATTCTTGCTCGCACCTCGAATGTTCAGAAATGCCAATGCGATCTGCAAAACAACGAGTGCATGCGCATGGGCATGCCATCCCCAGACTAGCCAGAGACTGTTACTGAGCAAAGAACACCAGAAACCGAATTTACGCCTGCGCTTGTCCTGGGAAGCAATCAGCCATACGGCGATTATTGTAACGATCATTGCAGGCCATTGGAGCTGATGTAGATAATCCATCGATTTGACTAAATACAATGCCGAAACTGGAGGTCATCGATGGATTTTACTCCACAATTCAACCTAATAAGGCCTAGTGTCAGCCATTTTCCGGCAGCTCTCCGCACATTCTCGGCAGGCCTTGACGCAATCTTCCATGCCGCCGATCTGTTCGCAACTCTTGGCGCAAGCGTCGCAAATCTCGGCACAGGCAACGCAAACCTTCTGATGAAAGATCGAACCACTTAACATTAAGTTGGCTGAAACCTGACAGATTTCTACGCAATCGATCATGAGGCGAAAATGTCCTGCTTCGACGTGTTTTCCGCCTACCACAAGACAATGAGTCATTGCGGTATGCAAGCAGGTTTGGTGACAGTGACTGCACGCATCTATGCACGCCTGCATGTTGGTATCGTTCATGTTGTATTCTCCAGTAAAGTAATGTACGAAGCGATTTGCATTCAGTGCAGCTTGCTTAAAAGAAAAAGCTACAGACAAGAGTTGCAATTATGCAAAAGATACGGGGCGAGAAAAGAAGCGTCTGTGCGCTATCGCACTTTGAGCGATCACACAGATTTATGCTAGCATTTGGACTATCAAAAGATTTTCTTAAAAGATCAACGATTTCCAGACGAATTGACGATGCAGGTCAAGGCCGGAATAATTTGGATAATCATTATGCCATCGATCGAAAAAGCCTCCTCCAAAATACAGAATGTGATCTGTAATCGCCTGCATACTATCGAACAGCAGCTATGCCGATTTCTGCTGATTATTAGCGACATCTGCAAACAAAACAACCATTCATATGACGCACGAGCGCATCTCCATCGTGCTAGGTGTGCGCCGTGAAAGTGTATCCGCTGCGGCCGCACAACTTCAAGACGAAGGATTGATCAGATATACGCGCGGCACTATAGAATTACTTGATCGAAAGGGTCTGCTGGCTGCCGCGTGTGAGTGTCACGAGGTTGTTAAGGATCAATACGAAAGGATACTGGGGACATATACCTCCCAGCACGATTCGTAATCACACTTTGCCAGCAACCTTTAGAAGCGCCCTTTATCGAGACCTCAGGTACTTCAGCATAGAATCAGCGCCTGAAATCTCATAAGGATCCGTAGGGCAATTGTCTGCAAAACCGGGCTCAACGAACATTTTCTCGATCTGCTTATCCTGAATAACCATGGAATAGCGCCAGGAACGCATGCCGAATCCTAAGTTCGATTTGTCTACAAGCATTCCCATCTTGCGAGTGAACTCGGCATTGCCATCGGGCAGCATAAATATTTTCTCGACCCCAAGATGCTTACGCCATTGATACATAACAAATGCATCGTTCACCGACAAGCAAATCACTTCATCAATACCCAGCGTTTTGAAATCATCATAGTGCTTCTCGTAACCGGGTAAATGCGCAGTAGTACACGTCGGGGTATATGCGCCAGGTAACGCGAATAACACAATTTGCTTATTCTTGAAAATATCGTCCGTTGTAACATCCTGCCAGCGAAATGGATTATCGCCACCTATCGATTCATCGCGCACGCGCGTTTTAAAAATTGCACTGGGAACTTGCCATTGCTCTATCATGATTGCCTCCTCGCTTTATTACACTATCTCTCAACTACCACACCGAATGAATGGGTATTCGGGATTCATCCTACCCGTCCTAAAGAAAAGCAAAAACCGGCTAAACCGCCTTCGTCTCTGAAAAAGCCTCCACAGCACCCGGCCGTCGCAGCATTTTGTCCACATCCCCCTGATGCATCTCTTCCGCAGCAATCATCCGGCGCGCGTACTCTTCAAGCATCACGAACTTATCATCCACCAGGGATAACAATTCTTTGTACACCGCCAGCGCTGTACGCTCATGCTCCAGAGATTCACGCAGTATGTCGCCAATGTCATGTTGATGAGTTTCCAGCAAAGGGCCAATTGCCAAGGACGGATGCGCCCCCAAGTAGGTGATCATCTCGCCTGCTGCTCGCGCATGACCCAAGGATTCGTCGGCTTGTTCCTGCAACCAGGAGACAATTGGAATACGATTGTAGCCATAGATCATGAAAGCATAGTGGGTGTAACGCACCACACCAGCCAATTCTAGTTCGAGGATCTTGCTGAGGCAGTTCAGCACCGCTGGTTTGTCAAATTTCTCGTTCATTAGACTTCTCCTTTACTTAGTTCAACAACTCGTGGATTAATCTGACTACTCCGTAAATAGATGGAAGACTCGAGTAATTGATGCCAATCGATTAACTCCGGGGCTATTTGGATTTAGCACCCCCCAGGCATGGCGGTGAATCATTGCGTGTTCCATGCTTTTCAAACCATTCTTCCATTGTCAATGTATGCAGAACAAGTGCATGTATAGATTGCGCCAGTTCATCAGCCAGGATTCCATTAACCATTCGATGACGCGCTAAAAGCATTTTTCCATGAAACGCATCGGAAACGATCGTCACCTTGAAATGGGATTCGGATCCTTCCGGTACATTGTGCTTATCACTTTCATTCACCACTTCCAGAAATTCTGGATGTAGTAATCGCAGTTTGGTTTCGATCAAATTTTTAATTTTCATAGCACGGCCACTCTCATATCACCCCTCTCGGATTCCAACAAACAAAGTTCGTTAGTCTACCTCGATTCGCCTGCCCAATTCAGCTTTGCTCGTGTTATTTGCCTTGTTCAATATCTTGTTTCAGATCACCATAACCCTTCTGGGCTTTGCCGACATTTTTTTGTACATTGCCTTCTGTCTGCATATTTTTGTCATCCAGTATCACACCAGTCGCTTCCTTGGCCTTGCCTTCGGCTTCACCGGCCCGGCCGTCTACTTGATCTTTATTCATCGGGGCTGCTGGCCCTTGGCTTTTCTGCGCATAAACGCCAACTGTGCAGAAGGTCAATGCGATGACAACCGCTAACTGAGTAAATTCTATTTTTTTACGTTGCATGTTTTTTCCTTTAAAAATAATTGTAATCAGAAATCTCTCCTGAGAACTGTTCGGCCACAACCGAATAGTTGCGGCCAGAGCATGAATTACCTATTCCACTGCCTAGGAGGCTGTCGGACTTAAGCAATCGTAGTGAGCCGAGTGGAAGAGCGAGTGCATATTTGCTCTATTTATAGGTGCATAGTCGATCTATACAACGAGAAATTGAGTAAATATGAACCGTTATCCCATTGGCGCAGCAGATTGACCTTAAGTCCGACAGACTTACCTAGAAGTTACATTACAATCATCAGTGAATCAGTTCTGTGCAGTAACACACATAAACGCAGGATAAAATCCGAAGCGCCGCTTAATCCACTCCCAATGAGGTGTATCAAAGCTATGCTACAATCAATCCGCATTAAGAAGATCGTTGTATAGCAATGGTATGATCACTACCAAACAACAGGATAAGGAACGTTCATGAAAGTCTATCTCGTCGCTTTGCTCGCCATCACCCTTGTCGCCTGCAACTCTCATCCACTAGAAGCACCGTCGCCCCCCGCTTTTGTCAATGCAGTACCGGATAATTGGCTGCAGGCTCAAACCAAAAAATCTCAGGAAAAAGCCGACTATATTCAGTCTCATCAGACTGCTTATGATTGGTTCTCCAATTTTGCTTTCAGCGAAGTGGATGGTATTCCCTACATTGCGTTGAAACTATTACCCAAGCTGGCGCCGGAACTCTGGGGCAGCGAGGAAAACTTTCTCGATGCCGTGGGGTTATTTATCGATGAGCGGCAGAAATCTTATCCGGTTGCACGCGGGATCGGTTTTAGCGGATTATCCCGGGCTGAGGCGCAAGGCAACATCGACTACGCTTCTTTCACTTGCGGCGCTTGCCATATTGGCCGCGTACGGCTGGAAAACGGTCAAATCGATTACCTGGACGGCGGGTCGAATGCCACATTCAACATTGTGCAGTTCCGCGTCAGACTGTATCAAACCCTACAAAAAGCCTATGCGGGTGAAACCGGCGACAACAAATACCAGTTGCTAACACAAAAATTACTGAGCGCATTGGATACAGCGCATCAACAAAATCCGAATTATTTTTATAACAATTATCAATCGGTCGGCAGAAACTTTGACGCTGACTACGAAGCCGCCCAGATCGCACTCTTCAAGAAAAATGCTGCGCAAACAATCCAGAAATTCGCGCAACGGGCAGAAGCCGAATATGATGGTTTCGGCGCATTGGTCGCCAAAAACTATGCGGGTTTTGAATCCGCCATGGTTGCAGGCTTTCCTGGCATGGCCGACGCCACCGGTTTGAGTGCTGTCAATGGTTATATTGGTTTGCGCAGCACCCCCATACTGAAATGGTTTGCCGGTATCAGCTTACCCCCGGAACCGGGCATGACTGATTTCATGTCAGTATGGGAACAAGACAAGCGCCGCGCCAGTTGGGATGAAAGCCACAAAAGACTCATTAATGGTGGTGGCCAGTGGAACGGCAATGTGCCCATGCCCTTATACCGCAACCTGATTGCCATGTTGACCTTGGGTTTGGAAAAAACCGATGTGCGTAACGCTGTCTTTACCGAGGAATTGTTGGATGGCTTACCAGCTACTCCCTATCCTTTTGCTGTGGATATCAAACTGGCCAAACAAGGGCAGGCATTATTTGCCGAACACTGCGCCGATTGCCATCAACCCAAAAACGGCAAAGTGTACGACACTCTGGGCACCAGCATGAAACGGGCTTACGTGGTCGGTGCACTGTTAAACTATGCCGCCCGCAAAACGCTTTATGACAATTGCTCACCGGATACGACAGTCAATCTGGGCGGCGAAACCATAAAACCTTGCGCTGAATTTGACGGCGTTTCGTTAATCGGCAAGAAAGACTTGCTGATGTCACCCAAAGACGAACACCACGGTTACAACGCCCTCCCGTTAAGCGGCATCTGGGCGCAAGCGCCGTATTTGCATAATGGCACCGTGCCGACTATGTATCACTTATTAGTACCGGATGAGCGTCCTGCCAGCTTTATCAAAAGCCGCTTGGATTACGACCAAAAGTTTCTCGGCTTTTCTTGGGATCCTCAACAAGCAACCGGCCAAGATGAAGGTTACTCATTCCAGGCCAACGCTATCCCGGCTTTGAGCAATAAAGGCCATGACAAAGACATCGTGGAAGGCAAAAAAACTTATCGCCTCAACTGGTCCGGTGACAAACAAGGCGCTTTGGCGATTATTGAGTATTTAAAAACTTTGTAACGTTTAGCATAAGGAGTCAGTTCTCATGCCAAATCCATTGATTCAACCCTACTTAATGTTCGGCGGGCGCTGCGAAGAGGCGCTCGAATTCTATCGCACTGCGCTCGGCGCGCAGATCGATATGTTGATGCGCTTCAGCGAAAGCCCGGATCCCACGCCACCCGGCATGCTGCCGCCGGGGTTTGAAAACAAAGTGATGCACGCCAGCTTTCGCATCGGCGACAACGTACTGATGGCTTCGGATGGCTGCGAAGAAGGTCAACAATTCAAAGGCTTCTCGCTATCGATTACGGTTGCCACCGAAGCCGAGGCGGATCGCTTTTTCACCACACTCTCCGATGGCGGCCAGGTGCAAATGCCGCTAGCCAAAACATTCTGGTCGCCGCGTTTCGGCATGCTCACCGACCGTTTTGGTATCAGTTGGATGATCAATGTCGTCACATCCGAATGCACCAAATGAAATCACGTATCTCGATTATTGGCAGCGCAATGGCAGCATTATTATTAGCCGGAACCGGCTGCACCACCCAGCAACTCTACAATACCGGGCAGGCGTGGCAGCGGAATGAATGTAATCGCCTGATGGATCAACAGGAACGCAGTCGCTGCCTATCGAGTACCAGCACTTCGTATGAGGCGTACAAGCAACAATCCGGAACCGGAAGCGAATCGAAATGACAACTCTCATCCGCTTCGACCAGATGACCGAACAACAGCTATGGGACATCGCCAACCCGATTATGGACAACCTGATGGATGCCTCAACCCAACTCGACTATGCCAGGCATGTCCGGGATTTTACTGGCCGGATGAAAGCCATCGTTACCCCGGTGTATTTTCAACACGTCTGCCAGCAATACCAAGCTGAAAAAGGTTATTTTTCTAGCCGCGTCCCGGTTGCTGTCTTCAGACGCCCGGACTCGGCAGCCATTGTGTGGAAACAATCGTTCACGAAAGTGCCGGGGGAATTTGTTGCGGAAATGGTGCTGGTGCATCAAGGCGGAAGGTATTTGGTGGATCATGTGCTGGTGTTTTGAGGGTTTGTTTGGTGATGGAATGTACAAAAATCACTCATCATGTGCTTGGCAAAGTTTGTGATGATGAAATCTAAGGAAACGCTGAATAATTCATCGCGCAGTAGAGATCAAGCCGAATGACTATGTGATATTGCGATAATTTGCG
>NZ_JAIEME010000031.1 GCF_019752415.1 Nitrosomonas sp. | reverse complement strand
GAACAAGGCCTGTGTGTCTGGTTCTATGATTTACGCTTCAAATTCCCGGAATTGCCCCCCTCATTCCGCTACGGCGTGTGCCGTCAAGACAGTTATTCCGATTGGGAAATGTTCCGGCAGCGGGGATTGTTCTATATTGACTGACAACGCAGCTAAAAAATACACATTTCACGATAAAATGCACCGGCAACACAAGCATTGCCATTCAGTTTATGATGTCGTTGTCATTACACAAGGAGACGATCATGGCAAAAGGACAGCAACGCAAAAACAAAGAAGCGAAGAAACCTAAGAAAGAAACACCGAAGTAATCAATAAACTAAGGTCGTGAATTAAGAATAAAAGCGTGGAATTCCTGCCGCGTCATTTTTGATTCACGGCCTGAGTCCAGCAACTCTTGAAATTTACAATGACAGAGATCTTGGGATGTGCTGATTTTTATGGAATCCGAAGTTCCATAAAATGAAATGGAAGGGATAAACGATAAGTCCTCCAACTCGCAAAACAGCCGGTGCAATGCGCTTCGCTTATTGACACCCTACCAACATCCGTTTCCGCAATATCTGCACAATCCGATAAGCCGCATACGCAGCAATCAGGTGCTTTAGCGTATGGCCGCTGATCCAGCCATCCGTCCAAACAAATATTTTCCCATCCAGCATTTCAGCCAGTTTCGCAATCGCATACAGGGCAATCACTTGATAAACGTCGCTGCCGCGCGTGTAGCGTGATGGAAAACGCAGGCTGATCCAGACAATCAGCAGAATCGAATAAAACTGCATCACAATGTAAAAGTTCAAGTTGCCCGTGCCTTGCAGCTCAGTCCAATACCAATACAACACGCTAAATACGGCTGAAACGACAAGCAGGGGTAATGCCCACAAACCGGCAGCCTGGCTTATGCGGTCAACCAGCGTTGCGGACAGTAAAGCGGCAATACCGATGACAATGGGCAACCGGTCCCACATCAAATGATCAACATCCGGCGTCCAGTGATAAACCATCGATCCGAGTGCGGCTGCGGTCACACTGAAAAATAACACCCCGTACGGTAAGCATTCTTTGAGGTCATGAAATGTGGTTTGTGCAGGTGTCCGATAAACCCGCAACAGAAACACCAGCCCAGCACCGCCACTGAGAAAAAAAGCCAGGTTGGAAATGACATCATTAAAATTGGGAATACCGAAAAAAACGCGCTGATCGGCGAACTGGTGGTAATCGGCAGGCTGCGAAACGGGTGGCAGGATCATTGCGGCAGCAACGACCAAAACCGTTATCCCCGCGAGTATCCAGAGCTGTCGGCGAATTTCCATTAAATCAGTCCTTGATTACGTTCGGGGTGAGCTTGCAGAATCATAAATGTAATCAATTGCTTCAATGTTTTCCTAATGCATATGCGCAACAGCATCCCTGATTCGCGCTACGGCAATGATGTCCATACCGGGAATGGCTTGTTTGGGCTTATTGGCCAGTGGAATGATGGCTTGTTTAAAACCCAGTTTTGCCGCCTCTTTCAGTCTTTCCTGCCCGCGTTGCACCGGGCGTATTTCGCCTGCCAGGCCGACTTCACCGATGACGATCATTTTTTCCGCCAGCGGTTTGTTTTTCAGCGACGATACCACTGCCAATAAAATCGCGAGGTCAGCACCCGGTTCGGTAATTTTCACGCCACCGACGGCATTGACGAACACGTCCTGATCGAAACAGGGAATCCCCGCATGGCGATGCAGTACCGCGAGCAACATGGCTAAGCGGTTTTGTTCCAAACCGACGCATAACCGGCGCGGATTAGGCGAGCGCGCTTCGTCAACCAGTGCCTGTATTTCCACTAACAGCGGACGCGTGCCTTCTTGTGTAACCATAATGCACGATCCCGGCACTTGCGTGTCATGATGCGAAAGAAACAGTGCCGAAGGATTCTTGACCTCACGCAATCCCTTTTCGCTCATAGAAAACACACCCAATTCATTAACCGCGCCAAAACGATTCTTGAAAGCGCGGATCATGCGAAAACTGGAATGCATATCGCCTTCAAAATACAGCACCGTATCGACCATATGTTCCAGCACACGAGGACCAGCCAGCGCGCCTTCCTTGGTCACATGACCAACCAGAATAATGCAAATTCCGCTTGCTTTCGCCAGGCGTGTTAATTGCGCTGCACACTCGCGCACTTGCGCAACAGATCCCGGTGCAGACTGCAATACCTCCGAATAGATCGTCTGAATGGAATCGATCACGGCCACAGCCGGTTTCCGTTCAATCAGAACAGACTGGATTTTCTCCAGTTGAATTTCTGCAAATAAATTGACTGTTTCCACATTCAGCGCTAAACGCTTGGCACGTAATGCCACTTGGTGTGCAGATTCTTCACCGCTTACATACAATACAGAGCGATGACTCGACAAATGAGCGAGTGCTTGCAGTAATAATGTCGACTTGCCAATTCCAGGGTCCCCGCCCAACAGCACCACACCGCCTTGCACCAGGCCACCGCCAAGAACCCGGTCCAGCTCGTCTACGCCCGTTGGATAGCGCGGTTCTTCACGCGCTTCAATAGTACTTAAATTTTGTACTTGGCCGACTTCTGATACTGGACTGAAGCGCGATACAGATTTCTCTGCAATCGTTTCTATTAAGGTATTCCAAGACTGGCAATGTGGACACTGGCCTTGCCATTTTAAGGTTTGTCCGCCACACTCAATACACGAATAGATCGTTTTCTGCTTGGCCATTCTCAACAGCTAATCATAAACTTCGGCAGCATCGAATGTGATTCCACGCGCATCCTTCTCAGACAGCACCGGCTGCTTGCCAGCAAGCAGCCAATCTATCGCCAAAGTTGCATCATTCCACACAATGCAGCGCTCGTGCTCAGGTGCCCAGTAATCGGTTGTGTTGTACAAAAACTCCGCATACTCAGAAAGAACTATAAATCCATGGGCAAAACCTGCCGGAACCCATAATTGTTTTTTGTTCTCTGCGTTGAGCATTTCCCCCACCCATTGTCCAAAAGTTGGGGATGAACGGCGGATATCCACTGCCACGTCGAATACTTCTCCCACCACCACACGCACCAGTTTTCCTTGGGCTTGTTTGATCTGGTAATGCAGGCCGCGCAAAACATGTTGAATGGAACGGGAGTGATTACTTTGCACAAAGTTTATTTTTTCCCCTACTGCTGACTCAAATTCACGCTGATTAAAACTCTCGAAAAACAATCCGCGTTCATCGCCAAAAACACGCGGTTCAAATAACAGAACTTC
Source organism: Nitrosomonas sp. (assembly GCF_019752415.1). GTDB lineage: Bacteria > Pseudomonadota > Gammaproteobacteria > Burkholderiales > Nitrosomonadaceae > Nitrosomonas. Next base: position 34,440 of record NZ_JAIEME010000031.1, on the reverse strand, counting down.
CGGAATAGCCAGCTGGGTTGATTTCATCTATCGGTCCAATCAAAATTCACGTTTTAACACTTGCAGCAAATACTGCCCATAGCCATTCTTGGCCAACGGAATCGCCAGTTTCTCCAGTTGCGCTGCATCAATCCATCCTTGCCTGAAGGCTATCTCTTCCGGGCAGGCGATTTTCAATCCTTGCCGATGTTCAATGGTGGCGACAAACTGACTCGCATCCAGCAATGATTCGTGCGTACCGGTATCCAACCACGCATAGCCACGCCCCATGATTTCAACACGCAATGCAGACCGCTCCAGATAAATACGATTCAAATCGGTGATTTCCAGCTCATTGCGTACCGATGGTTTCAGGCTTTTGGCGTAATCCACCACTTGTTGATCATAAAAATATAAACCAGTCACTGCGTAATGGGACTTCGGATGTTTGGGCTTTTCTTCCAGATTAATCACGCTACCCTCGGCATCAAATTCAACCACGCCATACCGTTCCGGGTCATGCACATGATAGGCAAACACACTCGCCCCTTGCGTGCGTTCCATCGCGCTTGTGAGTAAATGGTGAAAGTCGTGCCCATGAAAAATGTTATCGCCCAATACAAGTGCTGAACAATCGTTACCAATAAACGATTTACCGATGATAAATGCTTGCGCAAGGCCGTCGGGAGAAGGTTGCTCGGCATACGATATATTCAATCCCCACTGATGACCATCCCGCAAAAGCTCTGCGTAATTTCCAACATCACGCGGTGTTGAGATAACCAGAATATCCCGGATTCCCGCCAGCATTAAGGTACTGAGCGGGTAATAAATCATCGGCTTATCAAACACCGGCAACAACTGTTTGGAAACGGTCTGAGTAACCGGATAAAGCCGCGTACCGGATCCCCCCGCAAGTACGATACCTTTTCGCCGCGGGAGTGTGGGTTTTGGAAAATCTCTTGTCGTATATGAAGTATTTGATGTTGGCATAAATAAAATCCCGATGTTTACACGCTTATGAACGAATCGCTTTCACCCGGATTAATTCACTAGAAATAATGATGCTTGTATTATATCTGTTTCACGTTCCGGATAATTGCACGATGCAATAGCCGCTGAATGTTCAGGTAGAATTACATATTATGATCCGTGCACACCTTTTCCTCCGCCTACTCAGAAGACTTTTTCCCTATTGGAAATTACTCTTGCTGGCATTATTTGCCATGGTGATCGTAGCAGCCGCTTTAGCTTCCCTGCCCATACTGATTAAACAAATACTTGAAAGCACCTTTATCGATAAAGATCAATCGCTGATGCAAACAGCAGCGCTGGCGATTATCGTATTATTTATAATCCGTGGAATCGCAGGTTATATCAGTATTTATACTGCCAACAAAACTGTTGGAAAATTAGGAATAGATTTACGTATGGAGTTTTTTAACAAACTGCTAACACTACCGGTCAATCACTACAGCCATCTTAATAAGAATAATGAAATCGACGCGCTGCTATTGGATATCAGCCAGATATCTCAATCCACATCTCGTTATATCACCGTCATTACGCAAAACAGCTTAACAATCGTAGGGTTGATTATTTGCACGTTTTATCTCAACCAAGAATTCTCTTTGTTTCTACTTCTGGTTACTTCGTTCGTCCTATTAGTGACTCAGATGACGCGCAATCATTTGAACAGTCCTGACCAGAAAAACTGGCAGGCCTCTAAAAACCTGACTCAGCACTTGTCGCAATCCATTGCACACCACAGAAAAATCAGACTAGATGGCGGACAGATGTATGAAAGTCAGCGTCTTGGAAAAATTTCAGAAACTATTTATCACGCAGAAATGCAACAAGCACTAGCCAGAGCAATAGCCGTCCCAGCAAGTCAAATCATTACGGCGTTGATTTTGACAGCCGTCATTTACATGGTCGCACTGCAAGTTATTACTGGTGCATTGAATCTGCATGAAGTCGGCGCGCTCATTTCCGTTGTATTGCTCCTCATCTTGCCGATACAACGCATCGCCGGCTTACCCAAACAACTTGCACATGACCAAAAGATCATAGAAAACATCTTTTCATTCCTGGATCAAGCATCCGAACACGATACCGGGATCATTAGCATCCCACATGTCAGCGGGAAATTCGTTTTTGAACAAGTGCGCTTCTGTAGCGATGCACACGCAACACCCATTCTGAATCATATTAACTTCACCATAAAACCGGGCGAAGTAACCGTTTTTACCGGTTATACCGCAGAAGAGAAAAATGCGCTCATTAACCTAATACTACATTTACAACAACCGGCCAGTGGACGAATATTGCTGGATGATCATCCGCTCGCCGATATCCAGTTAAATAACTTACATGCCAATATCGCCATAGTGACGGAAGATGGTTATTTGCTGGATGAAAAAATTGCCGGCAATATCGCGTACGGCACGATGCGTTGTGCCAACGAAGCGAAAATTACCACTGCAGCACACGCCTCTCACGCGATGGAATTTATCCGGCACATGCCGGATGGCTTACAGACGCAGATTGGCAAAGAAGGTACAACAATCAATCAACAACAATTTCGACAGCTTGCGATTGCACGCGCGTTAGTTAAAAACGCCCCCATCCTGATTCTTGATGAAATACCTACGGCACAGGAAGAATCTAATTCTGGGAATCTACTGTCAGCCTTAGAAAAATTAATACAAAATCGCACGACTCTGATTTTTAATCAATATATTCCCCAATTGAAAAAGGTTGATCGAATTATTGTTCTGGAAAATGGATGTATCACAGAAAGTTTGAAAGGACCAAACAATTCCTAGGGTCTGTTGACGTTTCAAAATAGGTATTTAAAGATAACCGCTTACAATCGCGAGGATAAATTTTAATCCACTGATACTGCAAGTGTTTTTATAAAATGTCCCGACCTAGGCAAAGCAAGAAAAACAAGCAGTAAGTAATTAGCGTAAGTTTTCTTGGAACCACGATGAAACTGAAAACCAATCAGTTAGCTAATGCTCCGTTTCCTTCGTGGTATATTCTGGCACCCACTTTGCCAGTTGATCCCGGACTTCCTGATCGCTTAAAACAGTTATTTTGCTCAACCAGGCTGTTAACTCGGATAGCCACTGCTCATCAACCTGGCGTGCCTGCGCAATACGTAATTTTTGATGCGGTGTCGGAAAAGTATTTTCACTGGTTGCCAATAATTCCTCATGCAATTTCTCACCAGGCCGTAGCCCAGTGAAAATAATACGAATATCATCCTCCCCCAATCCCGACAAATGAATTAGATCGTTGGCCAGATCAACAATTCTTACCGGATCACCCATATCCAACACAAATATTTCTCCCCCGCCTTTTGCACCACCCATCAACCCGGCTTGCAAAACCAGTTGTGCCGCTTCCGGGATAGACATGAAATAACGTGTCATCTCTGGATGAGTGATCGTGATAGGGCCACCTCTGGCGATCTGTTCGCGAAATTTCGGGATAACACTGCCGGTACTGCCCAATACATTGCCAAAACGCACCATTACAAAGCAGGTTTGATTCGATTGATTATTCCGATCAGGTTTCGCATTCTTTGCAATGGATTGCTGCAAAGCTTGACATACCATCTCAGCCAACCGCTTACTGGCTCCCATAACACTCACAGGATTGACTGCTTTGTCCGTCGAAATCAGAACAAATTTTTCCACGCCAAAACTTATCGCCACCTGAGCCAGCACATGCGTACCCAGGACATTATTCAGCAAAGCCAGGCACGCATTCTCTTGTTCCATGAGCGGAACATGTTTGTAAGCAGCGGCATGAAAAACCACAGTAGGCCGGAACTGCGTAAATAATTGTGTTATGCGCACATGGTCTTTGATATCACCGATGACAAATGACATCGCCATGTCAGGAAAACACGACAAGAATTCCTCTTGTATGCTGTAAAGTGCAAATTCGTTTAGTTCAAGGAAAACAATACGATTGGGTTCAAATGCAGCGAGCTGGCGGCATAATTCTGAGCCAATCGAACCACCTGCTCCTGTAACCAGGATTACTTTTCCTGTCAATAAACCATGCAACCCATCATTATCTAGAACTACAGGCGCTCTACCCAGCAAATCGTCGAGTTCTATCTCACGAATCTGCGACACGGTTGTTTTACCACTGATCAGATCTGCGTAAGACGGCACTGTCATCGCTTTCACGCCAATTTCCGAGCACATCTCCAAAGCTTGACGGTGTATTCGACGAGAAACAGACGGGATAGCAATAATCACATGACCGACATTCAGTTTCTGCACCCATTGCGGCAATTCATTGATCGTACCGAGCACACGAATGCCTTGCAATCGCGTACCCAATTTTCTTTGGTCATCATCCAGCATTCCAACAACGTGCCAGTCACGGCTTCTCGTCAAATCCTTAACCAGACTCACCGCAGTGCTGCCTGCACCAAGTATCAATACCAGTTTCGCTTCATTACTCTCCAGACCATACAACCGCCGTTCTTTCCATGCACGATAGGTCAAACGGCTGCCACCCATGATCAGCAGCAATAATAATGGCGCCAACAGAATGACCGCTATTGGAACATTGACCAGCAAACCCAATGGCCACAAGATCAGCAATACAGTCACAGTACCGCTCATCACCGCGACAAAAATTCTCTTTAGATCGGGTAAACTGGCATAGCGCCATAATCCGCGGTAAAGTCCGAACCACAAAAAGAAACTGCCCTGAACAAGTACTGTCCACGGCAAAATTTCCAGTAAGAACTGCGATGAAGGCGCAGGAATCTCAAAATTAAAGCGGAATAGAAAAGCAAGCCACCAGGCTACGGCAATTGCAATAAAATCATGTGTAAAAGCAATGAAGGTGCGTATTCCGTATTTTCTGCGAAACATACTATCCCCGATTGGAATAATATTTCTGATTCCAATCAGAAATAAACATTAATAGCAAATAAAAGCCTCCCCATAGCATGACAATCCAACTTTGCACCACGGGGTCTTGCCTACATGCCCAGACAGCGCTTGCACCTACCATAAGCATCAAAGTATAAGCCGATAACGCCGTATTACGATGACCAAAACCGCTTTGCACCAAGCGCTGATAATAATGTTCACGATGCGCTTGCCAGATTTTTTTTCCGCGCAATAAGCGCTTTATCAACGTCATTGTCGAATCTGCGATGAAAGGTGAGAATATTAGCACCGGTACCCATAATGACCACAAATTATCCATCCATCCGAGTATTCCCAATGCAGCAGCCAGGAATCCAAGCGGAACAGCGCCCACGTCCCCTAGGAAAATACGCGCCGGATAAAAATTATGGAGCAAAAATGCGCCGGCAGCAGCAGCTATTGAAAAATTTAGCACAGCGAAATCGTTATCCCCTGCCAAGTATGCAATTAAGCCATAATAGCCAAACCCAATCACGGTCATTCCGCTCGCCAAGCCATCCGAACCATCCATGAAATTATAAAGATTAGCCATCCAGACCACTGCAACTGCGCTGCACAATACCATTGTCCAACCATAAGTATCCAACAATAGCTCCATAGCAAATCCAGCGGCAACGATGCCCTGTATCAGCAACCGGCACCACACCGGCGCGTGCCAAACATCATCTATGAATGATATGGCCACCAGTAGCCCAATGCCTACCCAAATCGTAACAGGCATGACAACCGAAAAACATAACCAAGTAGTAATGATCCCGAAGAACAAGCCAACACCACCAATACGGGAAACCGGTACAGAATGTAGCGAGCGTGAATTCGGATGATCCAGCACCCAATCAGCTTTTTTTTTGATCAACCATAAAATTGAGACAAATGAGATAAAGAAAGATAGCAGCGGTGCTGCGACAGTAGATAGAGGAGAACCCAAAACCATAGTGAGCGGATTATCCGTTATAAGTCAGTAAAAGACATATGCCACTTTCTTATCATTCGCGAAAAGAAAGTGGCATGGGGCGGCTAAAATGCCAGCAATTCGGAACAAACCTTAAAACATAGGGTTTTCTGCATACTTCTGATGCGCCGCTGCTGCCGCAGCGCCGCGCTCTACTTTCATGCCCATGTCGGATAGAATACTTTCCAGTGCATTTAAGCAGAAAATCACGTTTTCAACGCGACAGGATGTGCCCATCAAACCGAAGCGCCATACTTTTCCTGCAAAATCACCCAAACCGGCGCCAATCTCAAGACTATAGTCATCCAACAAACGGCGACGCACTTCTTTCTCATCTACACCAGCCGGTACAAAAACGGAATTCAGTTGCGGCAAGCGATGTTGCTCCGCAACCACATAGCTCATACCCAACGTGGCAAAACCGGCTTTTAAGGCTTCATAATTATACCGATGCCGTGCCCAGGAATGTTCCAATCCTTCTTCAGCCAGCATCAGCAATGATTCATGCAATGCATACAATGCATTGGTCGGTGCCGTATGGTGATACGTACGAGTTGATGATCCCCAGTAATTCAACAACAAGCCGATATCCATAAACCAGCTATGTACTTTCGTCTTACGATTCTTAACCAGTTCGGTTACGCGTTCGGAGAAACTCACTGGAGACAGACCGGGCGGACAAGATAAGCATTTCTGACTGCCGGAATAAATCGCATCAATTCCCCATTCATCGACTTTAATCGGCGTGCCGCCCAGCGAAGTGACGGTATCCACAATCGTCAGGCAATTGTATTTACGCGCGATTTCGCACAAGGTTTTAGCATCGGACTGCGCGCCCGTTGAAGTCTCGGCGTGACAAAACGCAACAATCTTGGTATCGGGGTTCTTTTTCAGCGCATCTTCCACTTTCTGCGGATCAACCGGCTCACCCCACTTATCATCCACGACCACCGCAACGCCACCATGACGTTCAACGTTTTCAATCATGCGTCCGCCAAATACGCCATTGCGACACACGATCACTTTATCACCGGGTTCGATCATGTTAACAAAGCACATTTCCATCCCGACAGATCCCGGTCCGGAAACCGAAAAAGTCATCCGGTTTTTGGTTTGGAATGCATAACGCATCAACCCCTTAATCTCTTCCATCATTTCGGTGAAAACAGGATCCAAGTGACCTAAGGTCGGGCGTGCCATGGCATTCAGCACGCGCGGATGGGTATCCGATGGCCCCGGTCCCATCAGAACGCGCTGGGGTGGGTAAAATATTTTGATTTCTTTTTCTGGGCGAAAATCTTCGGTATTCATGAACAATCCTAAGTTAATAATGTAATCTGATCTATTTTTGAAAAATGTTGATTCTAACAAGTGAAACGAGAGTTTACTATAAACAAAGGTGTGCTCAATAAATTATCCTTATAGAAAAGCAAAGAAATTCGCATAACAGGATGAAATACTGAACTATTAGCGTAAATGCAGTTCTTTCTCTACACTTTCTAATTACCCTCCCTTATTCATTTGAAACACAATCAATTCCAGAATGGGACATAAGGATCATTAACAAAATTTTGCACACACTATGTAATTACATTATAGTTACACATTCACTTCCACAATCACCGGCTTCCCCATGACTCACCTCGTTAAAATTGGCAATTCCCACGGCATCCGCATCCCCAAGCCACTGATTGAACAAGCGCAATTGGAAGGCAAGGATCTGCAATTACAAGTCGTAGAAGGTGGTTTATTGATTACACCCAAAAAAGGTGCAAGAGCGGGCTGGAAGGAAGCCATCGAAAACACACTAAAAAACCACAACAAGGAAACACTGGATCAGGAATGGCTGAGTGCCCCTGTATCCACTGATGATGATTAACTTGGTAACCCCAACGATTCTGCGGTTCCAAATCTGGCTGGTACAGCTTGATCCTACCCAAGGCTTGGAAATCAACAAAACCAGACCTTGCGTTGTGATATCCCCCAATGAACTATCCGCCTTATCGACTGTACTCATGGCACCGATGACGACCAAAAGTTTTGAATTCCCTTGCCGGATTGCTTGTACTTTCAAAAATAAACAAGGTCTCATCCTCTTGGATCAGATTCGGGCCGTTGATAAAGTACGTTTAGTCAGCAAACTCGGCGTGATCGACGAAGCCACTCAAGTCGAATTGTGTCTTCGGCTGCAAGAGTTATTTGCTTACTAATCTGCACTCAAGTTTTAACAAAATTAAGGTTTAATCCTTCAATCGTGTGCAATACAAAATGGTTCTGATACCATGCGATTTACCCTAAAAATTTCTCAGCTTTCTATCTTATGCGCTATTCTCTAAAAAAATCGATCCCGCTTCTGCTCTGTGTACTAATAACCGCTTGCATGACAACGCCCACACGAGAAGAATTACTGGATCAGAAAGTGATTTATAGCCGCAGCAGTGACAAAAATTATCTGGAAATTGCGGAATGTCTAAAAAGCGAGGAAGGATTTCCTTTACCGAAATGGCATCGTCATACCTGGCGTGATATCAATACCTATTTTATCTACCATGAATCTTTGCAAGTGGATGGATACCCGCAAATGCACGACGAAGCTGCCAAGACTTTCTACATTACTGAGATTCACAATCCTAAGTCTTTTGGAAGCCTCGACAAACCGATATCCCACGGCAATGGAAACTGGATCATAACGATCAAAGATACCGGTAATGCGCAAAACACCCAATCCGAAATCGAAATTCGTAGTAGCAAAGATCTGCTGAGCGATTACCCGCCGGCTTCTTATACACCGGATCCTAATGCGTCACTCTCCCAGCGCTTATACAAAGTGGAAACGATTGATCATTGTTTTTGATTGATACGCGATTTTAAGAAACCCGTAGGTTGGGGTGACGATAGGAACCCCAACATCACACTACCGCCAATTGTTGGGGTTCGTCGACTCACCCCAAACTACCGCGCTAATCCATGTAATTAAAGGGAGTAGGCTTCCCATCCCAAAGGGAATAGAGTTCTCTTTGCCCCCAAAGGTTTATCTCACTTTGAGATTTCTTTTTCTTCGCCCTAAATATCACATAGCTGCTTGATGAGTTAGAAAACTTTGTATCTGGGATATGTGTCCCAATCTGGCCATACCCATCATCGCTAAAAACCATGGTCGGCAAGCTCATTGCCAAAACCGCATTTCGGCCCTCTTTTAACACAATCGCAAAGGAATGATAGTGAATATTATAGCCCTTGTGGGCACAGAATATTTTTCCTTCCAGCCCCTGTCCGCATTTACCGTTCAGAACATCTTGAATGTATGAATTGCTAACAAGATTTGATTTATCTCTTATAATTTTTTGACTTGCAATTCTAGACCACTCTACGATGTTATCTGAATCAGCCAATATGATTTTTTTGTTCTGCCTTTTCGCAAATTTTTTAACGCCAGGCAAGTATCTAGACGTTGTAACAAAAAGCCCTCTATTCGCTTTTTCGTCTTCGACTACGGCGCTTAAAGCTTGGACTGCTTCAAGTCGTATTGGGTTTTTACTCGCATATCTTTTTGCTTGAACCAGAGTAACAAATTCCCCAACAGCATCTTCACTATATAGTCTTAAATCAATTCCACCGTCGCCTTGACCCGGACCAAGCAAAGAACTGTACCCATTATTTTTAAATACAGAATCTAGGAATTGTTCAAATTGTCTTGAAGAAAATTTATGCAAGTCCAAGGGAGATCGATCAATTCTGCTATATATTTCTTCATAAATATCTCCATGATCTTCTTGAATTAGACCAGCAATCCACTTCCATTCAAAAAAATCTTTAAAGGCTGCATTTAGAGAAATCTCGTCATCTTTTACCCAAAAAGACATAGTGACATGGTCTTCAATCTCATAGAAAAATTTTGTATTTGACTCTATTAATGCGTCAAATTCCTCGACTAATTCATCTACACCCAAATTAAATACGTTGTAGAGAGGGCCTTCAAAACAAAAAATCAGTACACATGGACTTTCATATGGCTCGTCATCGTACCGTTCTATCCAAGATGTAAAGCCGCAGTCATACCACAAGTCATGCTTTTTAGCCCATTCTTCAATATGCTTCTGCAAAGAGATTATTTGGTTTTCCAAATAATCGTCAGATAGTTTTGTAGACATTTTATTCTCTTCGGAACATGTGCGCCTAACTACAATTCGCCTTCCGAAATGACGTAATGTAATATGTCATAAATGAGATCTAATACTGCATTGTTCATGCCATCCCCTTATATTTTAAGCTAATTGACCGATTTAGCTGTCATCATACCAGACTTGTTTAGACCCACAAATATAGAATGAATAACAGCAAGACGCCGGAATCCATTTCTGCAATTTACCTATCAAAACAAGTAATAGATCAATCTCCAAAACCATTGCTTTTTCCAAATTGCACATTTAAAATGCCCACCGTTACTCGCTTTCTAAATCGCCAATTGAACGATTGGCAGCATAGCAACTCAAAAAGCAGTAATTCAATGGGAAACTAGGGTTCCGGCCGGTTTTGTCAACGGCGTCAGGTCCAAGAGTTTCCGGTCTCGTGATAACGAGGCTCCACGGAGGGATAAAAGCCCGGGAGGTTAAGCGTAATGTACTCGAAGTACATTACAATCTCGGTAAACCCTTTTGTATGGAGACTGGTTATGTCAGGTTCAACAAAACAAATCGCTACTTCGCAAGATACCCATGTAACAGGTAACACCCTCAATCGCAGCATGAGTGTATGGCACAGTTTCACGCTCGGTTTTGCGGTTGTCTCGCCGGTTGCCGGACTGTATGCCATCATCGGTGTGCAAACTGTAGTCGCCGGTGGCGGATGGTTTGCTGCGCTGGCGGTCTGTTTGCTCATGCAGCTACTGGTGGCGACTGTTTACGCCGAATTGTCTTCACAGTTTCCGATTGCTGGCGGGGCCTATAAATGGGCGCGGCAACTCGGCGGCGCGATCGCCGGGCAATATGCCGGCGTGATTTATATTTGCTCCACCATCGCCATGGTCACCACGACTGCTTATACCGGCGGCTTCTGGCTGGCCACCTTTTGCGGATCGCCGGGTGATGGCGGCGGCATGATGGTGCTCTGGGGTGCGATATTTCTGCTTATCTGCACATTACTCAATCTGGCTCCTGTCAGCATTTTCAATCTTGTAATCAAATTGGGTGTTTACGCGGAAGTCGTCGGGTCATTCGGCGTGGCGCTCTTATTATTTTTTTTCTTCCGTCAGCATCCTGTCATGGAATTGTTCCAGCACATGGGTACCGGAACAGCGCCCAGTGAAATGGCTGCTTTCCTGGCGGCACTGGCCATTGCCGGTTGGGCTTTCATCGGTTTTGATGCGTGCTCCACCACCGCGGAAGAAACCCATCAACCGAAACGCATGGTACCCCGTGCAATTTTCATGTCGTTGCTCGTTGTCGGCACAGTCGTTTTATTTAACTCAGCCGCGCTGATTTTAGCCTTTGAGCATGATACATTGAGAAATTCCAGCCATACGGCCGATCCCGTTACCCCCTTGATCGCCAGCAGCATTGGCGATTGGTTTGAAAAACCCTTTTTGGCCATTGTGATGACTGCTTTCCTGGCCTGCGGCGCATCCATGGTCAAATACTCTTCACGCATTGTTTTTTCCATGGCGCGCGAAGGCAATATGCCAGCACTGTTGAGTCAGGTGACGGCGAGCAAAACACCGCGTAATGCGGTTCTCTTCACCGTTCTGCTGGCAGGTTGCGGATTGGTATTTGGGCTCAATGACGACGCCGTGGCGACCATCATCGCTTTCGGTACCGGCGGTTTATACGCCATGTTCGCGTTCACCACAGGCTTTGCATTGTTTGCCCGGCTCACAGGCCGGTGGAATCCCGCACTGGGCGAATTAAAACTGGGCGCATGGGGATTGGCCATCAATATCCTGGCGTTTATCTGGTCATTGTTTGAACTCATCAATATCGCCTGGCCGCGTCCCTACGCGATTTCAGCGGATGCGCCCTGGTGGCAATTGTGGGCCACTCCGCTGGTATTAGGAAGCATTTTAACGATCACTACGCTGTATATCCTTTGCAAAAAATGGATAACTATTAAGTGAAATCATTTTCAACAAGGAGTTCATCATGAATCAACCCAATCCATTGATCTGGGAACAATCCATCCCAGGCGGATGCCACTGGTCTGGCATCCTGCGTCGTGGCACAACGTTACGTCTGACTGATTTACAGGGCGGTGCAAATGCGGCTGTTTTGTTTTTTAATCAGGAAGAAAAACTTGAACGCTACAACATGGCCGACACCTTGAAATCGCAGCACACCTTCCGTCTGACCAAAGGGCATGCTTGCCATTCCGACATGGGGCGGATTTTTTGTTGCATCAGAGCCGACACCGCCGGTTGGAACGACACGGTATGCGGCTTGAGTGATAGCAATTTAATTCAGCATAAATACGGGGTTGCGCGCTACCAGGAGCATCGCAATGAAATGGCTCGCAGTGGTCTGGATGGCATGCTGATCGAATTGGGTAAGTGGGGACTAGGGATGCGTGACATTGTTTCCAATATCAATTTTTTCAGCAAAGTCACCCCGGATGCCCTCGGTGAACTGGCATTTCAACCAGGGAACAGCAAGGCGGGTGATTATGTTGATTTGAGCTTCGTGATGAATACCTTGGTGGTGTTATCGGCCGCACCGCATCCACTGGATCCCAAGCCATCTTACCAACCTGGTGCAGTCAATCTGGCGGTATTTAACACGCCTGTGGAAGCAGTTACAGAATGCCTGCATAGCGCAGAAAACATCCGCGCATTAAAGAATACACAACATTTTTATTGTGGAGACGAAAAATGAATACGTCTTATCCCATTACAAGTCCGTTTGATCCCCATCACGCCATAATCGATGAAATCTGTGCGGCTGGAGAGCCTTGGGTCAATCTCGTGAAGCAAGGACAAATTTTCCGCATTGTCGATCTGGAAGGCAATCAAGCCGTTGATACGTTGTTCTTCAACGCAAATCATGCTGTGGAACGCTACAGCGCAACGGATACGATACGTGCCCAGAATAAACTGTATTTAACCACTGGCAGCAAGCTCTACTCCAACCTGGGCAATGTCATGCTCACGATCGTAGCCGATACCTGCGGGCGCCACGACACACTGGGCGGTGCCTGTGCGGCAGAAAGCAATACGGTGCGCTATGCGCTGGAGAAGTTTCCGATGCACAGCTGCCGTGATAGCTTTTTGCATGCCCTGGCGCATGATCCGCTTTGCCAGCAACTTGGGATGAATAAGCGTGATTTGCCGAGCAACATCAATTTTTTCATGAACGTACCAGTGACTGAAGCAGGCGGATTGGAATTTGTCGATGGCATTTCTGCCTCCGGCATGTACGTAGAAATGCAGGCTGAAATGGATGTCTTGGTATTGATTTCGAATTGCCCGCAACTGAACAATCCCTGCAATGCTTATAACCCGACACCGATTCGTTTACTGGTCTGGGATTCTCAGTAAGGAATCAATCGAGTTGGATTAACGGAGCCCATCTAATGAATCATCAAGAAAAAGGATAACGCTATGTTCGAGAAAGTCTTGATTGCCAATCGTGGCGCCATTGCTTGCCGTATTATCCGTACGCTGCGCCGCATGAATGTAAAAAGTGTGGCGGTTTATACCGAAGCCGATGCCTTATCGCGCCATGTGACCGAAGCGGATGAAACTTACTGTATCGGCAGCGGCATTGCGGCTGAGAGTTATCTGCGCGCCGATAAAATATTGGAAATTGCGCAGCAAGCAGGCGCGCAAGCCATCCACCCTGGCTACGGCTTTCTCAGTGAGAAAGCCGACTTTGCTGAGCAATGTATTGCGCATGGGATTCGTTTTATCGGCCCTACCCCGCAACAAATGCGCGCCTTTGGATTAAAACATACCGCGCGCGCGCTGGCCTTGAAAAATCAGGTGCCGCTCCTGCCAGGAACCGATCTGCTGGAAAACCTTGAAGCGGCGTGTCATCAGGCTAAGCATATCGGCTATCCGGTCATGCTGAAAAGCACCGCTGGCGGTGGCGGCATCGGCATGCGCCTGTGCTGGAACCAGGATGAGCTGGTCGGCGCTTACGAATCGGTCAAGAATCTGGCACAAAACAATTTCAAGGATGCCGGTCTTTTCCTGGAAAAATTTGTCGACCGGGCACGCCATATTGAAGTACAGATTTTTGGTGACGGCAAAGGCCAAGTCGTGGCATTGGGCGAGCGAGATTGTTCCATGCAACGGCGCAACCAGAAAGTCATCGAAGAAACACCCGCCCCCAACCTCCCGCCGCATTTGCGCCAGGCATTGCTGGACACTGCGGTAAGCCTTGGCAAAGCCATTCATTATCAATCCGCCGGCACTGTTGAATATATTTTCGATGCCGCCAGCGGTCAATTTTATTTTCTTGAGGTCAATACGCGCCTGCAGGTTGAACATGGCGTGACTGAGGAAGTCACCGGTATCGACCTGGTGGAATGGATGGTACGGCAAGCCGCAGACGAGCTCCCTTCGCTCGACTCTTTCACCATCAGACCCAATGGCGCGTCCATTCAGGTACGGGTTTATGCTGAAAATCCTGCCAAGGATTTCCAGCCTTCCAGCGGCATACTGACTGCAGCGGAATTTTCTACTGCAGCACGCGTTGAAACCTGGGTAGAACGCGGCATTGAGGTATCCGCATTTTATGATCCGATGCTGGCAAAAATCATTGTACATGCACCTGATCGTGACACAGCAATCGCCAAACTGCTGAGCGTACTGGATGACACGTCATTACAGGGAATTGAAACCAATCTGGCGTATCTCAAACAAATTCTGCACAGCGCCGTGTTTCGCAGCGGACAACCGTATACGCAATTCCTCAATGGCTTCAATTATCAGCCGCACAGTATCGATGTGCTGAATGCGGGCGTACAAACCACGATACAGGATTATCCGGGACGAATCGGTTACTGGAACGTCGGCGTTCCGCCTTCCGGACCGATGGATAGCTTAGCTTTTCGCCTTGCCAACCGGCTGGTGAACAATCCTGAAGATAGCGCCGGATTGGAAATTACCCTGGCAGGCCCGACGCTGCGCTTTAATTGTGACAGCATCATCGCAATCTGCGGCGCATCCATCGATGTGTTACTGGACAGTGAACCATTGTCCCAATGGCAATCTCACTTCGCCAAAGCCGGAACGCTGTTGCAAATTGGCAAAGTCAAGCAATCGGGCAGCCGGGTTTACTTGGCCGTGCAAGGCGGTTTTCAGGTGCCTGATTACCTGGGCAGCAAATCTACTTTTACGCTCGGTCAGTTCGGCGGACACGCCGGGCGCGTGCTGCGCGTTGGTGATGTATTACATATTCAGCCCTTACAACCCTCTCAGCCTCATCTTTCACAACAGTTATCGCAGGAATTGATCCCGCGTTATACGGATCATTGGGAAATCGCCGTGTTGGTTGGACCGCATGGTGCGCCTGATTTCTTTACAGAAGCGGATATCGAACATTTCTTTGCCGCTGAATGGAAAGTACATCATAACTCCAGCCGCACGGGTATCCGTTTAATTGGCCCTAAACCGCAATGGGCGCGAACCGATGGCGGCGAAGCCGGATTGCATCCCTCGAATATTCACGATAACGCGTATGCGGTTGGCGCTGTCGATTTTACCGGCGATATGCCGATTATCCTGGGACCTGATGGTCCTAGTCTGGGTGGTTTCGTCTGTCCGGTCACCATAGTTCATGCGGAATTGTGGAAAACCGGACAACTCAAACCGGGTGACAGCGTTCGCTTTCTGCCCATCGCTCTGGCGCATGCACTTGCACTGGAAAAACAGCAGAATCTGCTTATTCAGCAGCTTCGTGTTGATCAAATTCCTATTACCAGCGCTCATTCCGGAAATCCAGGCAGCCCAGTTCTGCATTGCATTCGCGAGCACACGGAGCAGGTGCAAGTGACTTACCGCCAATCCGGCGATAAATATCTGTTGATTGAATATGGACCGCCCGTGCTCGATCTGAATTTGCGCTTTCGCGCGCATGCATTGATGACCTGGCTACAGCAACGCATCGAGGCCGGGGAGCTGACCGGAATTCTGGATCTGACACCTGGTATTCGTTCACTGCAGATTCATTTTGATTCCAACCGGCTGTCTCGCGAGACTTTATTAGATCTTCTGATTGCAGGGGAAAGCAAGCTGCCCGCCATCAATGACATGGAAGTGCCGTCGCGCATCATCCACTTGCCTCTATCCTGGGATGACGCCGCCACACGATTGGCCATTGAAAAATACATGCAATCGGTACGCAGCGACGCTCCGTGGTGTCCCAGCAATATCGAATTTATCCGCCGCATTAACGGATTGGCGCAAATCGAGGATGTTCAACATATTGTATTTGCGGCCAGCTATTTGGTCATGGGGCTGGGCGATGTCTATCTGGGCGCGCCCGTTGCCACCCCGCTGGATCCGCGTCACCGTCTTGTCACCACCAAATACAATCCGGCACGTACCTGGACACCTGAAAATGCCGTCGGCATTGGGGGTGCCTATTTATGCGTGTATGGTATGGAAGGTCCTGGCGGCTATCAATTTGTCGGACGTACAATACCCATGTGGAACCGCTACCGTCAAACGGCCGACTTCAAAGAAGGCAAACCCTGGTTATTGCGTTTCTTTGATCAAATCCGCTTTTATCCGGTCAATGAAAGCGAACTGCTCAAGCTGCGTAAGGATTTCATTAGCGGGCGCTTCAAACTGCGTACCGAAGAAACGGTTCTGAGTCTGAAACAATACAACGCTTTCTTACAACAACATGCTGTCAGCATCACCGCATTCAAGGCCGCTCAACAAGCTGCGTTTGAAGCCGAACGCCAGCGCTGGGAAGCCAATGGCCAATCACAGTATGTCAGTGAAGATATGCTCGACGAAGCGGATACCCAGAGCGAATTGGATCTGCCGCAGGGGGCACAAGCCGTCAGTTCGCAAGTCACGGGCACAGTCTGGAAACTGCTGGTGAAAGAAGGTGACCGTGTGGATGCAGGCAAGGCGATTATTATGATCGAATCGATGAAAATGGAATTCCCGGTAGACGCGCCGGTCACTGGCACCGTGCGACAGATATTCTGCAAACAAGGCGGATATGTCTCTGCCGGACAGGTACTTTTCGTCATTCAGGAAGAAAATTAATCATGGGAAAGCTTTTACCGCTTGGTGACATTGCAGCGTTGCTGCAAAGCTATGCGCGCAATGAACACTCACCGACTCAGTTGGTTGAAACAATTCATGTCGAGATTCAGAATGATCCCGATCATGTCTGGATTTCTACGCTCCCGCTGGAATCATTGCGCGATTATGCCCGCAAAGTGGAAGCTGAAGGTATGACATCTCTCCCGCTGTATGGCGTACCCTTCGCTATCAAAGATAATATTGATCTGGCAGAGTTACCCACAACGGCAGCTTGTCCAGCTTTTGCGTACACACCTCCTGGTAGCGCAACTGTCGTGCAAAGGTTGATCAATGCAGGCGCCATTCCAATCGGCAAAACCAATCTCGACCAGTTCGCCACCGGACTAAATGGTACACGATCTCCGTATGGCGCTTGCCGGAACGCATTCAACCCCGCTTATATTTCCGGTGGTTCCAGCTCAGGCTCGGCTGTCGCCGTAGCCAAGGGACAAGTATGTTTCAGCCTCGGCACCGATACCGCCGGTTCAGGCAGGGTTCCCGCCGCTTTTAACAACCTGATCGGATATAAACCTACCAGAGGCTGGCTCTCGACGCATGGCATGGTCCCGGCCTGCCGTTCCCTGGATACGGTATCCCTCTTCACCTTGACTGCTGCAGATGCGGCACGCATCCTGACAATTTCTGCCGGTTACGATGCAGCCGATATCTATTCCAGAAAAAGAGAAGGACACGGCTTCAATTTTGGCGAGGCACCCCATTTTCGCTTTGCTATTCCACGCAAAAAGCAGCTACAGTTTTTCGGTAATCGCGAAAGTGAACGGTTGTTCAACGAAGCAGTAGCCCAGATGCAGAAACTGGGGGGAGAAACCATTGAAATAGATTTTGAGCCATTCCTCGAAGCTGCCCGCCTACTTTACGGGGGCCCCTGGATAGCCGAACGTTATGCGGCAATTCAATCATTCTTCGAATTGCATGGTGACCAGATCATTGCTCCGGTCAATGAAATCATCGCAACCGCGAAACAGCGCTCGGCTACAGATGCATTCAATGGATTCTATCAATTGCGCCGGATTAAACAGGAAGCAGATCGGATTTATGCAAATGTTGATTGTTTACTGACTCCAACGGCCGGCACGATTTATTCCATTCAAGCCATGCAGCAAGATCCTATCCGCTTGAATACTAATCTGAGCTACTACACGAACTTCATGAATCTGCTCGACTATGCCGCGGTAGCCGTTCCTGCTGGTTTTCAGAGAGACGGATTGCCTTTTGGCATAACGCTGGCAGCACCGCCCCATCAGGATGAACCCTTGCTGCAGCTTGCTCACCTTTTGCAGCGAGCTTATTCATTCCCACTGGGCGCAACTGGCATTACGTTTCCCTCCAATACCCGCTTTCCCGGTGTTTCTCTATCGAATCAGGTGCGTGTTATTGTTTGTGGCGCGCATTTATCCGGTTTGCCATTAAATGGACAACTGATTAGCCGCCAGGGTCGATTAATCGCAACCACCACCACTTCATCAGATTATAGACTCTACGCATTACCGGGCAACCCTCCACAACGCCCTGGGTTAATTCGCGTAAACAACAATGCGCAGGGCGTTTCGATTGAAGTGGAAGTCTGGGAGTTGCCAGTCCGCGAATTGGGTAGTTTTGTAGCCAGTATTCCAGCGCCCCTGGGAATCGGCTCGATAACCTTGGCAAACGGTGACACCCTACCAGGTTTCCTCTGCGAACATTATGCTATCGAAAATGCTGCAGATATCAGTTACTCGGGCGGATGGCGCAACTACCTGCGACAATTGGCTAACCCATAATGCAGAAAGAATACTGGCTGGACCGTTGGGAACGGCAAGATATCGGTTTTCATCAGAATGAAACCAATCCATATTTGGATCAATATTGGCAGCGCTTACAGCTTGCTCCGGGTAGTGCGGTGCTTGTGCCATTGTGCGGTAAAAGCCGCGATATGCTTTGGCTGCATCAACAAGGGCATACAGTTTTGGGTGTCGAATTAAGTGGGGTTGCAGCACAAGCATTTTTTACAGAGAATGGCCTGACACCCCAATGCAGGGTGCATGATCCATTCACCCATCTGGAAGCAGATGACATGCACATTCTGTGTGGGGATTTTTTTGATTTGGATAAAAATGCTGTAGCAAAAATTACTGCGGTCTACGACCGCGCGGCATTAATCGCATTACCGCCGGAAATGCGTAAACGCTATGCACATCACCTTTTGCATATTCTTCCGCCCGCAACGCAAATCCTGCTCATCACACTCAACTACCCTCAGCATGAGATGTCCGGCCCGCCGTTTGCAGTTTCCATGGATGAAGTTACTGCACTCTATCAACCGTACGCCGCGATCACATTGTTGTCACAGCAGGATGTGCTCGAACAAAATCCGCGTTTTCAGGAACGCGGTCTGAGCCGGTTACAGGAAAATACAATTTTGCTGAGAATAGGTACTCCATAACGTGGAACCAGATTAATCAGTATCTGCGGCAGAAGCCCTTATGCCTTGATCTGTCTTTTTTGTTCGACTAGCAGATGCCCAAATACTTGCTGCGCAATCGGGATAGCATACAGATTCCTGTACAGAGTCGCAGGCAATTTGCAAAGTATTGCTGCATAAATTGTTCTGGTGACAAATAGCCAAGCCTTTTCTGTTTTCTCTGCCGGTTATAGAAGCTCTCTGTACTCTCTATGCGGTTTTTTGCACAACAAAACCATTAGTCTATTCAAAAAATTTATTGAGTCAGCGCATGACATATAGCATACTAGCTACGCTATCATTTTCAACGCGCATATTCCACAAAACTTCGTCTTGATCTTCTAAGAATTTCGAATTTTCATAGGCAATCTAATGTTCATTAGCGTTCTAGATCTTTTTAAAATAGGTATCGGCCCATCCAGTTCGCATACGATGGGTCCCATGGTTGCGGCCAAGGATTTTCGCGACCGTATCTCGGTTTTTATTTCCGGCCATCTTGCGCCATCCTTCCTGCAGGTACGCTGTACTTTACGGGGATCACTGGCGTTTACCGGTAAAGGGCATGCTACCGATCGTGCGGTAACCCTAGGAATGCATGAATATACACCGCGAGGATTGGCGAAACTGAATGTGAATGAATTGTTCCAAACACTTTGGCAACAAAACACCATCCGCATCAACGAATCGACAGTGATCCACTTTAATCCGCCTGAAGATATTATCTTCGATCGCGGAGAACCGCTGCCGGAACATCCGAATGGTATGATTTTTCAGTTGCTGGACGAAACCGGAAAAACCCTGTTGACAGAAACTTATTTTTCAATTGGCGGTGGTTTTATCACCACATTGTCCGAGATAGGTCAAATTGTTGCGCCCATTAAAATGGAGGCAGCCAGTTCCTGTGGTTTTCCTTTTGACTCGGCCAATCAGATGATGAAAATGTCAGCCGACAGCGGCCTATCGATTGCTGCGATGAAGCGCAGTAATGAGCTCGAGCGCATCAGTGAATCAGAATTGAATGCTGGATTGGATGCCGTTTGGGATGCGATGCGCACTTGCCTGGAAAATGGCCTCGTAGCTGAAGGCCGGTTACCCGGCGGTCTTAACATTAAACGGCGCGCGCATTCTTTGCACCTCCAATTACAAGAGAATCCGCAAAAAGCTAATTTGAACGACTGGCTGTGCGCTTATGCCATGGCGGTGAACGAAGAAAATGCTGCGGGTCATATGGTAGTGACAGCACCCACCAACGGCGCAGCAGGCGTCATACCGGCAGTTATTTATTATGCAGTGAAACATGAGGACGCAACACCGGAGCAAGTGCGTGATTTCCTGCTGGTAGCCGGTGCGATCGGCGGATTGATCAAACATAACAGTTCAATCTCCGGTGCTGAAGTGGGTTGTCAAGGCGAAGTGGGCTCTGCCTCAGCCATGGCGGCTGGAGGCTTATGTGCAATTAAAGGCGGCACCACCGAACAAATCGAGAACGCTGCAGAAATCGCACTGGAACATCATTTGGGCATGACCTGCGATCCGGTAGGCAGTCTGGTGCAGGTGCCGTGCATTGAACGCAATGGCTTCGGCGCCATCAAGGCTTATACCGCGTCATCACTGGCCATCCGTGGCGATGGCCAGCATTTCATGTCATTGGATAATTGCATCGCTGCGATGAAACAAACCGGACTGGAAATGTCGGTGAAGTATAAGGAAACCTCCCTGGGCGGGCTGGCAGTCAGTATCACCGAATGTTAATCAGCGCTCACTTATCCCGATGCAGCTTTCTAATCACGTGGCGCAAACCGCTCACAACAAAAAAGACGCTGAGTACCACGACAGGAATCGCAATACCGGTTAGTAATTCAACATTAATATCCTGCCCCGCTGCCTGGAGTGCCTTTAAGCCATAGCCCAGAATACCCAGCAAGTAGTAGCTCAGCACGACAACGGACAAACCCTCAACCGTTTCCTGCATGCGCAATTGCACATGGGCACGATGATCCATGGATTTCAACAAGTCGCGGATTTGCGCTTCCATGGACAGATCAACCCGTGTGCGCAGTAAAGCCGATGCACGCCCCAGACGCATCGATAATGTTTCCAGTTTGGTATGCACCAACTCACAAGTCCCCATCGCTGAAGACAGTCGCTGAATCATGAATTCCTGGAGCATCTGCAAGCCCTCAATACGCTCTTCGCGCAATTCGGTAATACGTAATTTCACGATATCATAATAGGCTCTGGATGCATTAAAACGATGGCTGGTTTGCGCGGACAACCGCTCGGTTTCCGCCGCCAAACGCGTCAGTTCGTCCAGCAAACGCTGTTCATCTTCGATGCTGGTCAGTTCCACATTGTCAGCAATTAGTGAAGCCAACCGCTGATCGGCGCGCGCCAATTGCGGAATGATCTCGCGAGTAATCGGCAATGGCAACATCGCCAGCATACGGTAGGTTTCGATCTCAAGCAGGCGCTGCACCAACCGCCCTACCTGGCGGCTGCGCAAATTTTCATCATGAATCAGTATGCGGCCAAAATTATCTCGATGTATCTGATTATCACTCCACACACTGGCAGCGCCTCCCGCCACTTTGGAACCAATCACTGTTCCGGAAGCAAATAGAATAGCCAGTTCATGCAAGCTGCGCTTGGGTCGCGACCGGTCATCCAAAGCAATATGCGTCGCCACCAGCAATTCACCAGGCAAGCGAATCCACCACTCCTGCGGCACGAATTCAATTGCCGGCTGCTCAAAAGGGGTTACAAATGGCTTTGCGCGATAAACGGTATATGTCGAGTATTCGGTATGCCGCTCCCAACGGAGGCGAAATTCGCCAAAATCCGCACTGAAATCATTTTCGTGTGTATTGGGCGGAGTAATGCCATAGCGGACACATAACTCACCGATTAATTTACGCTCCTGATCAACCCAGTGCCGTTCGGACATTAATACCAAATGCGAGAGTTGAACAGGCGGCGCCAAAAGTTCATACGCGACCGAATTAAGCTCGTTATGTAACTCCTGTCTTTGCGAATATTCAGGGATAGCCAGCAATTTCTCTCTAAGGAGATCCTGGGGTTCAGTAGTCAATGAAGATAGCGTTGTAGAGGAATCCATAAATTACCTGACAAGATTTAATCAAACTGAAGCATACCGAATTTATATTAAAAATATGTGAATCTTGAAGTTATAAAATCTATTTTGATCAAAACTGTAGAAGCCCAATCCCCCACAAAAGAAATAAAGCACCGACCGCTTTAGAAAAGTACTGCTGATGCATGGGCAAAACTTTTTCAATTAAAACTAGTAGAGTGATCAATACCATCCCCAACAGATTCATCACGCCGACAGCAAACATAATCATCATCTGCGCCCAGCAACACCCAAGACACATACCACCATGCTTTAATCCCATTTGAAAAGATCCCATGGCACCCTCACGCCACTCGATTAACAGAAATCCCATGGGCGAGCGGCAGTTTTGCAAAAAACTGTTCTTCAATGGCGTAAATTGATAAATGCCTGCAAAAATAAAAATAGCTGCCGCTATGGTTTCGTTTTGATTGTCCATCATTGGTGATAAAAAATGCAGTCCGTGCATTTGCCATTGCAATAACGTCAGCACTATACTAAATACCATCCATACCAGCAAATATGCCAGTGAAAACAATGGAACAAATGGATTGATTGTTTGCTTGCGCTGCTGACAGATCTTGGCATACACCAGAATCATTGGTATAACAGATGGCAACATCATGGCAGCCATCATCACCGCCCACATCAGATAAGTCAGACCAAAATCCATCCATTGCCAGGCAAATGTTTCAGATGGCGGCATCCACATTTCAGACATGGGCAGGGATGTCATTTGCCAGTTTTGATAAAATAGATAAAACCAGGCAACAGCAATAACTGTCAACAAGGCTATCCAAATAGCCAATTGATTTTTAGGCATTAGAATGGCCACGGATAACCCCTATGTCTAGAGATTATCCACGAATAAGGTATTTCAGAAATGTTGTTTAATGTTTCAGGGCTGATAAGTAAACGGCGAGTAATACCCATTGCGTTCGGTAAATTTCCAGGCCTTATCATAATCCTGGTATTGATATTGACTGGATTTTGCTACTACCGTCGGGTGACTTGACACAACACATAAGGGTGGATTATCAATGGTCGCATCTCCGCCTTTAATACCCTGAATGCTCTCAATCGTTGCTTGTGCGATATCAGGAATAATCAATCGCCGCTGATTACCTTGCATTTTAAAATCAATCTTCACTCTTTTGATGCCCCAAACTTCGGTGACAAAACTCATCAAAATGGCTGGATGCCCACCTAGTTTTCCCGCATAGATTTGCGTGATGGCGTCGAACTGCGTATCCGTTGCGCGCTCATCCACATAGAGTGCCGCTTGCCAGTTACCTTCTTTCATATGGCCCGGTGAATAGCATGCTAATGCAACATTCAGGTCATCCAATTTTTCGTCATTCAAATAACCCGAATCAATATGCCATGCGACCAGTAACTTGCAATCGCCTTCAGAAGGCGGCTGAAGCCAGACACATGGACAAGCGGTTTCACAATTACAAGTTTCAAAATAACTGCCCTGTAGGTTCCAATTAGTTGCTGTATTCATAACATTTCCTAATATTTTAGAACGGCTCCTTGAAAGGCCGCAAATCCAGTTCATGTGTCCACGCACAGCGTGGTTGCTGATGTATTGCCCAATAAGTTTGCGCAATAGCTTCCAATTGCAGCAATCCTTCCGGACCTTTGGCTTTGACATACTCGGGAAACTGATTACGTGCACGGTCACCATCAATCACACCATCAATCACGGTATGCACTACATGTACACCCAGCGGTGAGAATTCTCGCGCCAATCCTTGCGCCAATGCTCTCAATCCAGCCTTGGCCGATGCAAATGCAGTAAAAGGCGGCTTGGCTCTTAGTGAGCCGGTTGCTCCGGTAAAAAATACAGTTCCCTGTTGCTGAGCTTGCATGATCGCGACGATCTCTTTGGCAAACAGGAATGCACCCAGGCAGTTCTGCTGCCACAAAGTAGTGAATGTTGTCACGTCAGTCTGCAAAAACGGGGAAGGGATATTGCTATCCACATTGTAGGCGGCAACCTGCATGACGTCAGCGCGCTCTCGCAATATACTAAAACATTTGGCAACATCCTGCTCAACAGTTATATCAGCAACAATGGCTGTTGCCGACTTCCCCATCTCTTGAATCCGTTGCACAATATTGTTTAGCTTTTCTTCACTACGTCCGATCATAAAAACATGCAAGCCTTTATCAGCAAAGCACATAGCCAATGCAGCTCCCAGTCCCCGCTCAGGTCCAACACCGACCACCATCGCTGAACCGGGCTGACTGATCATTATATTTTACCGAAGATGAGTGAAAAATTATTGCTAGGCATATCAATCTTTTCTTTCAACTCCAATCCATGATTGGCAGCCGCTTTTTTTAAATCGGCGATGTCTTTTAATCCCCATTCGGGTACACCCACAGAACTTAATGTTTCATGGAAAGATTTATTGGAATCGGTAGAAAATTGTCCTTCAATCTGGAAGGGCCCATAGATCAGAAGAAATCCGTCATCTTTGAGTAAATGCGCAGCACACTTCATCATACCATCGGCAATTGAAATTGGCGCCACCTGAAAAATATTGATGCAGAAAATAGCAGCAAATGTTTTTCCCGGCCCTGGATTGAACCAGGTCTGTGGATCCGTCAAATCCAAATGAACTGGATCTGCAATATTATTATTGTCGAGGTCTCCAGTTAATTTCTTAATGTTATCAAAAACATCAGTATCTTTATCAGTCGGATAAAAATGCAGATGCTCAAAATGGGGTGCAAAATAATTAATATGCATACCGCTGCCACTGGCCATTTCCAGAACGCGCTCAGGATCTTTCGGCAACTTATCTTTCAACACACCTAAAATGGGCTCACGATTACGCCCACCTGCCCACGCAACATATTCACTCAACGGATGTGGATCTAATGGAGGAACTTCCTGACTCATATGTGACTCCTTTTATGATTGAATTAAAAATTCAGGTGATCAGTATAACCCATCCTATATCCCCAGAAAATCGAAGCACATTCCCTATTTCACCTAGAATCAGTAATTCCTCATTCATTTTTATCAGTACATTTTTGATGGTGATCTGTGTATCATAAGACCAAAGATTCTTAGCCTTTTCATGAAACCTGATTTTTATAACCGATAAACCAGATTAATACAGGAAAACCTATGGGCGCCATCTTCTTTTATATTGTTGTTTATTTCATTGGATATTACGGTTCCAATATTTTGAATATGCTGACGGTTCGCCCGTTCATTACTAACCGTTATATGGCGGCATTGCTGCCTGTTTATGGCGTTGCCTTGACGCACGCTTACGTTTTGGTGAATAGCCCCCCTCCTCAAGGCTCAGATGTCACAGTGGAATATGCATTGCTGGTTTTTATTACTATGCCGGTTGTAGTGGTTACGCTAGGCGCGGCTTATTTCATGTGGAACAGCAAAGGTAAAGATAATGACCATCCCGGCGACAATTCGTCAGACGATGACAGAAGCGCTACCGAAACGGCTTTTGCTGAAACCAGTGACCAAAAAACAGAAGTACAATCCGAAGCTACTGAATCGTCAGATGAAAAATTAGTCAGTAAAGCAGTGGAAACCAGCAAGCGTAAAGACAGCAAGGAAGCTTAAAAAGCTCATAAACAACGCTGACTCAAGTTTTCGTACAACACTTTCGTACAACACTTTCGTACAACACATTAATTAAAAACCCTCACACCGAAAGTATGAGGGTTTTTTATTGGATTACTGTGTTATGACTCCCTATCGACGATCACATGTTCCTTCTGCGCACTGAGCGTACCTTGTTCAATGATCGCCAATGTTAATCGCGAAATCGCTACGCGCCTCCCAGTAGCTTCTTCAACAATATCCGTTTGCCAGACTTGTGTTCGGCGGCCAGTATGTAACGGTGTGCAAATACCTATCACATGACCCTTGGTAACAGCACGAATGTGATTGATATTAAGCTCCAGACCGACTGCACGGTATTTTTCCGGATCAATTGTCATCCAACCAGACACGCTGCCCAAGGTTTCAGATAGTACACAACTGGCACCGCCATGCAGGATACCGAATGGTTGCGTTGTACGCTTATCGACGGGCATACGCGCTTTCAAAAAGTCCGGCCCCAACTCAGTAAATTGAATACCGATATGTTCGCCCATATTGGCATTGCGTAAACCTTCTAGATACGCAATGGTGTAATCTTTAAACCAAATAGCACTCATGAAACATTTCCTTTTTATTCTTTTGGTAATTGGTAACACTTAACCCGGATATTGCATGCACACAGAATTCAATGTTTGCAATTATAGTGCAAAGTCACAGATTCCAGCACATACATGGACGGCATGCGTAGCAGATTCAAAAAACAGCAGTAACCTTGACTTGGATTTAAAAATGAGTTTACAGAAAACCCTATTAAGCGATACGCCAAACCGGTGCTTTAAAGTCTGTTAAGTACTTTGATATGGGCAAGCGCGCTACTGCCTAGGGCATGCAAAGCATAGCCCCCTTCTAGGACGGACACAATTCGGCCATTGGCGTGATCGATGGCGATACGCCTAAGTTTTTCTGTAATCCACACGTAATCTTCTTCGCGCAAAGCAAGTCCGCCCATGTCATCTTCCCAGTGTGCATCGAATCCTGCTGAAATTAACAACAGCTCTGGCTGGAATTGTTCCAGAGCAGGCAGCCAATTTTCGGTCACGGCAGCGCGAAATTGTTCACCTGTTGCACCAGCGGTAAGCGGCACGTTGATAATGTGCTCATTGCCGCTATCAACTCCCTCGTAAGGATAATACGGATGCCGGAATGTCGAACACAGCATGACACGGCTATCGCCATTGAAAATCTCATCAGTCCCATTGCCGTGGTGCACATCAAAATCGGCAATTGCCACACGGCTCAGGCCGTAATGCGCAAGCGCATGGGCGGCAGCGACCGCTACATTATTGAAAATGCAAAATCCCGCAGCGCTGTTGCGCCCGGCATGGTGGCCGGGAGGACGAATATTGCAGAATGCGTTTTCATTCTGGCCTGACATCACCAAGTCAACCGCTTTGATCGCCGCACCAGCAGCATGCAGAGCAGCTTCCAGGCTATACGGATTCATTGTCGTGTCCACATCGAGATAAGCCAGTCCATTACTGGGTGAAGCCCTGAAAATAGTTTCGATATAGTCGATTGAGTGAACGCGCTGGAGTTGTTCCTTACTTGCGGCGGGAGCATCTTGCAGATCCAGAAAAGGCATCAAACCGGAAGCGATAAGTTGATCCTCAATGACTTGAATGCGCGCAGAGCATTCGGGGTGGCCCGCACCCATGTCGTGTTTAAGTGAGGAAGGATGAATCAGGTAGCCGGTTTTCATAGGCGTACACTCTTTTAGTTTGCCGTTAACCAAACTCGTGTTGATCTCAATAAACAACTCCGTGGAAACCACTTGGAATCGTAAGTTTAACCAGAATGATCAAGGCTCAGTTCTGGATGCTGCGATTATTCTGGGGCACCTGACATCACCAGTTCTCTATGTTAGACGAATTCGAGGATCAACGAGGGTATAGGATATATCCGTTAAAATTAGACCTATGATATACAGCATCGACCCCAGGAAAACCATTGCCCTAACAATTGCGAAATCCTGCGAATTAATCGCATCAATGGTATAGCTGCCAAGCCCGGGAATACCAAAAAACGATTCAACCAGCAAGCTGCCTAAAAATAACAAAGGCACTACAACCACCGCACCCGTTAGAATAGGAATCATTGCGTTCCTGAGTACATGCTTAAATAAAACAATACGCTCGGACAACCCTTTCGCTCTTGCTGTGCGCACATACTCTTTATTCATTTCTTCCAAAAAAATTGTGCGGTACCAGCGCGTACTGGATCCAATGCTACCGATAACGCCAATTAGGATAGGCAACAACAGAAATTTGGCTGCATCCAGCCCGCTTCCATAACCCGATATGGGCACCCAATGCCATAGCTTGCTCACTAAAAATTGCCCCGCGATAATATAAAATAAGCTGGAAATAGACATCAACGCCACACAAAAAACCACTCCCCAGAAATCAATATAAGTGGCGCGAAAAAAAACCATCAGCAATGCGATAGTAATGTACACAATCAATCCCAGGACAAATACCGGCAATGCAATGGCAAGGCTAGGCAACATGCGCGACTTGATCTCCAGTGCAATATCGCGTCCATCATCTGCCCGGCCGAAATCGAAAACAAACATCGAGACCGATTTCTCGAAGAAAATTGTATCGGTCAATTTTCCCAGTTTCTCAGCTTCTTGATTGAACAAAAGCGGTTTATCATAGCCACGCTCGATTTTCCATTTTTCTATTGCCTCAGGCGTGACGTATTTAATGCCCAATTGCATACGCGCCATGTCATCGGGTGTATTCACCACAAAAAACAAAGCGAATGTAATCAGATTCACTCCGATAAGAATCGGTATTGCATATAAAATACGTCTAATAATATAGCCAAGCATCGCTAATGTAATATTGTAATTTCAGGAAGATGCGTTGCGCACCGCGGGACTGCTTTCATGACGGCGAAAGGCTGCTATGGCGGGGAAAAGACTGAGTGCCACTATCACCAGCAGCAGCGCAATGGGCCATAATACCGGCTCATTCCATTCACGTCGCTTTTGCGCTCTCAACGTAGCGTCTATTTTTAAATACTTAAGATTATTATTCGATATTCTGTTGGGTTTAATATTCTGATACCAGGCATGGTACAACCCATAATCTTTCGGATGGTATCCCCACAACCAAGGGGCATCATGACGCAATACTTCCACCATACGATCAATTATTAATTGCCGCTGTGGCCCATCATCCATATTCTTCATCTGTTCAAATAATTGATTGTATTCTGCATTATCATAGTTAGTCGCATTCTCGCCACTGTTGCGTACTTTACTTTGCGGCCCGTACAATAAAAACAGGAAATTCTCTGCATCGGGATAATCTGCATTCCAACCCCATTCGAAAATTTGCGCATTTCCTTTACGGATCTTGTCTTGAAAGCGATTGTAATCAGTACTCCTTACCACCAGTTGTATATTTAATTTTTGGAACTGTTTGCGCATCCAATCGAGCTTCGATCTGTCTTCAGAACTGCGCGCCGTCACATCAAAATACAGGACTAAGGGTGCGCCGGTTCGCTGATCTATTCCGTTTGGATATCCTGCCTCGGCAAGCAGAGCCTTTGCAACTTGAATTGATTTGCGCTGCGGCTGATCATTCATCCATTCATACACCACGGGGTTGATACCTTCTTTCCCCTCACGATAACCTGCAATACCCGGAGAGATCGGACTTTGAGCCGGCATTCCGCGGCCATTTGCAAAAATTGAAATAAATTCTTCATAATCCACAGCGATAGAAATCGCTTGTCTGAGTTTTCTTGCTGACTCACGTTCCTGCGCATTACTTCCGCCCACTACCGGATCCAACATATTAAAACCCATGTAATAAGTCGACACCGCCACGGTTGTTTCCAGCCTTATCCCTTGTTCTGCCATGGCTTCTGTGACGGTCGCTTCTCCCTGACCCACCAATTGCACTGCTTGGTCAAAACTATCTGAACCAATACCGGTAGCATCGTAATAACCTTGCAAGAATTTATTCCACCGTGGAATACTTTCTTTTTCGCGGGTAAAAATAATTTTATCGATAAATGGTAATTTCTTCTCTGAATCAATTAACAAGCCATTTTCTTCATCTCCCGGCATCCCTTCAGCCGGATAGAATTCATCATGAAAATTAGGATTTTTTTCCAATACCATTCTCAAATTGGGATTGTTCTCAGTTAACATATACGGGCCTGTACCAACCGGATACCAGTCCAATGTGATATTTTTTTGTATTAAACCCTTCTGCGAATAGAAGCGATCTGCTTCCCAAGGAATCGGTGCAAAAAAAGGCATCGCCAGCCAATAGACAAATTGCGGATACTTACCTGCTATTTTTATTCGATAAGTATATCTATCGACGACCTGCACTCCATCTAACTGATAATCTCTCAAGTCAAGGTATGTTTTTCCATCGGAGTGATTCTGGTTGGCTTGTTTTAATACCTTGGCATAGTCACTAAGCCCCACGATGTAATCTGCCATGAGCCCGTATATCGGTGAATGCAATCTGGGATGTGCCAAACGTTTGATCTGATAGACATAATCCTCCGCAAGTAATTCTCTTGTGCCTGTTTGAGGGAAATCAGATAACTTGAATATCGCTGCCATTTCTTGTTCATTCAGATCATGGTACAACCAGTCACCTTGCACATTACTTACAAATGCTGGATGTGGCTGGAAAAGAATTCCTGGCTTAATCGAGATTTCATAAATACTAAGGGCGATATCCGATACCTGCGCATCTTCCGCTAATTGATTTCCTTCATTATCAAGATATTTCACAATGGGTATTTCTTTTGCCGTCGCTGGAATCAATGCAAAAGGGCGTTTTAAGTAATGGTATTGCAGCGGGGGTTCGTAAATTTGTGCGGTGAATTGAATTTCATTAGAACTGTAGGATTGTACTGGATCAAGATGTTTTGGCCGTTCGGTAAACACATTATAAAGAATATTCTTCTCTGCATCCTCGGTTGCATAAGGATTATTCCAATTAGATTCACCACAGGCAGACAAAAATAATGCCAGCAGAATCAACGACCATGACGTAGTAACTAATTTTTCCATTGCAGATCCAGTTTATCGGAATTAGTCTGTTCTAAGCAAAATAATACGCGCATACCCTATATCTTTTCTTGTATGCTCCCACCTCACTTCTACCTTCAGCTATAATTTGCCAGTTCATTCAATTTCACAAGGATATTTTATGGGATTTCTCGCTAATAAACGCGTACTTATTACCGGATTACTTAGCAACCGGTCAATTGCCTACGGCATCGCCAAGGCAATGAAACGTGAAGGCGCATCACTGGCTTTCACTTACCAAGGTGAAGAAATCCGTGGACGCGTCGAAAAGCTGGCTGCTGAGTTTGATAGTAACTTGCTATTTCCTTGTAATGTAGCTAGCGACGATGAGATAGCACTGTGCTTTGAAAATCTTAAAAAGCATTGGGATGGGTTGGATTGTATTATCCATTCTATTGCTTTCGCCCCCCGTGAAGCACTTACTGGCGATTACCTGGAAAGTG
Source organism: Nitrosomonas sp. (assembly GCF_019752415.1). Taxonomy (GTDB): domain Bacteria; phylum Pseudomonadota; class Gammaproteobacteria; order Burkholderiales; family Nitrosomonadaceae; genus Nitrosomonas. Next base: position 2,543 of record NZ_JAIEME010000031.1, on the reverse strand, counting down.
TCGACCGAGAGGCCTTTCGCATTGCACATGATATCAGCGCCTATAGCTTTTCTGCACTCGCCAAAGCTGCGCTCCCTTTAATGCAAAACAGAAACGGCGCACTGCTCACATTAAGCTATTTGGGTGCAGTCCGGGTCATGCCAAACTACAACGTTATGGGATTAGCCAAAGCCAGCCTTGAAGCAAATGTCCGTTTCATGGCTTCCAGTTTGGGTCCTAAAGGTATACGCGTCAACGCAATTTCTGCTGGGCCTATTAAGACCTTGGCAGCTTCCGGTATCGGAAACTTTGGTAAATTATTAGGTTATACTGAAAAGGTTTCACCACTGCGCCGCAATGTAACAACGGATGAAGTGGGTAATGTTGCCGCCTTCTTATGCAGCGACCTAGCCAGCGGTATTACGGGAGAAATAACTTATGTCGATGCGGGCTTCAATACGGTTGCATTTAATATCGATGACTAGAAAAGCCAATTTCCACAAAAGCTAGAAATTATCTTGTTTGATTCTCACATCATAGCGCAGTCTGAGCGCAGCTAGATAAGAAGACATTTCTTCTTGCGTGATCATCTGTTGCAATTGTTTAGTAAAATTACCAAACTTTGCTGTGTCTGAAGATTCTGGCTCTATAACTTTACTGATTCGAATCAGATTAAACCCGCCATTTGGATTAGCTACTCCCGTATAAACGGGAAAATTATTGGTTTCTGCTCGAAAAATGGCACGCAATGTTTCATGATCCAATCCTTGCGATTGCATATAAGAAATTTGCTCTGAATCGCTCCAGGCAACATCATCAATATCTTCTCCAGCTTGTAAGCGAGCAAGTTTTGTTTGTCCTTCTTCAACGGCCAATGCTTCTGCCATTTGTTTCTTGAGCTTTTCTACAATCAGATCTCTAACCACCATCAGTGATTGTGCAGTAGCTGGCTTGTGTTCAAGAATACGAGCGGATACGAAAGTATCCGGTTTAACTTCAATAGCACCAGTATTTCTTTGATTTATGATAGCATCTTCAGAAAAAATCGCTGAGAGCAGCTTTTCATTGGTCAGAATGGCTGGCTCTGTTGCATTCCTGGTAATCCAATCACTCGTTTGGATTGGCAATTCAAACTTTTCTGCTGCTGCCTGCAGGTTATCACCCTGCTCATAAACCACATTACTGAAATCTTCAGCAATCTCCCCAAAAACACTTCCTACCATCTCTATTTTTAGTTTATTCTCAATTTGTTCCCGTACTTCTTCTAAATCGGGATGCTTCCCTTCCTTAATCGCAGTCAATTTAATAATGTGAAAACCAAAATCTGTTTCTACAACATCACTAATTTCATCCAGCTGCATAGAGAAAATTTTATCTTCAAAGGATTTAACCATGACGCCACGACCAAAGAAACCTAAATCTCCACCTTGCGCGGCCGAACCTGGATCATCCGAATGTTCCTTTGTAATCTCCGAAAATTGCTCAGAATCCTGCCTAACTTGCTCCAATATTCCTTCAGCTTTATCTCGTGCTGCCTGTTTCGCATCGTCCGAGGCGTCAGGTGGTACACTAATCAGGATATGACTGGCCCTACGTTCTTCAGATTGACCAAACTCATCCCGATGTTCTTTAAAATAATTTTTGACCGCCTCATCACTCACCGTCTCATTTTTCGCTACCGCATCCAACGATAAAACCAGATATTCTATGCGCGCACGTTCCAGCAAATTGAAATCAACTTTATGTCTTTCATAATAAGCGGCAATATCCTCATCTTTTGGGATTACTTTTGATAAATATGTCTCAGGGGTAATCTGCATTTGACTGATTTCACGCTGCACTTCGCTGAGATACTGTACTCTCTCAGCAACCATTTTAGGGGCAAATGCATTCTCGCTATAGCCATCCAATAACTGCTGCAACAAAAGCTCTTGACGCACACGTGACTCAAACATTACTGGAGTCAGTCCTTGGTTTCTCAACAATTCTTCATATTGCTGCTTGGAAAATTTATTGTCCCTTTGAAAGGCAGGTATATCCCGGATCGTTTTAACTAGCTCCGAGTCCAGAACAATAAATCCATTATTAACGGCTTCCCGATGTAATAATCGTTGCTGAATAAGTCTTTCCAGCACCGAATTCCTTACTTCGAAAGTATCAAGCATTGCACTATCAAAATTAGCACCCAGCATGGCACGCATTCTTTCATGGTGGTCACGTAAAGCTTGTTCATACTCACGACGTGGAATTTCTTCACCATCAACTATTGCAACATAACCTTCGCCACCTTTATCACGGTACGATTCAACGCCCCAAAACAAAAATGGCAATACTGCCAAGCCCATAATGACTTGAACGACACGTTTCTTACGGTTGACGAAATCAAACACAATTAGAACCTAAAAATACTAGAAAGTAAAAAATAAGGTCGAAGAATTTTTATACAGCCAGCTAACACAATTTTTATTTGGCGGAGTGGACGGGACTCGAACCCGCGACCCCCGGCGTGACAGGCCGGTATTCTAACCAACTGAACTACCACTCCTAGAACTAGCTAAATTGAA
>NZ_JAIEME010000060.1 GCF_019752415.1 Nitrosomonas sp. | reverse complement strand
ATAGGACAAATGCGCCTTCTGAGCCGATACTGATCAATGAAAGTGATTGTTCGCGTGATTTCAGCAAGGAAATGACTAAAAACTATCGCGATACTCACAAAAAAATCAGAAATTGTAACGAGTTTGATAATTCGTTGAATTTTGCAAAGGTCTCCTAATATCGTACACATCTCGGCGAGGGAAAATTCCCGTTGCTTTTTTTAGGATCTCACACTCCCGTTTCAGCCTTATATTCTCAGCACGTAACCGGGATAAATCCATCTGTTCCGGTGTGACAACCTTGGTACCCTTGCCGTTAAGTTTGCCTGCCTCCACCAACTTTACCTAGTTAGGTAGCGTTTGTTCTACTAGACCTAGTTCTTTTGCTACCAAACCAGTCAACTTTCCCCATCTTCACTTGCTTGACCGCTTGCTCCTTGAACTCGGTCGTGTATTCCTACTTCGGTATCCTCTTCATCGTCTTCCTCACAAATGTAACGTTAATTGTACACCACCCTTGGAAGATTATTTTTCGGGAAAGCTCAAAACAAGCAGAGGATCAAATACAGAATGCCGCTTGATTATCTATACACCAGATTTGGCTATAGCTCCGGTTTTACTTGACCAGGTTAGTTTTCTCGGGTAGTTTTTTCAGAACAACTGTCGTTTGATACTTTTTCAGGGTCGACTGCTTAGACTAAATCAAGAATGAAATCACAAAATTTTTTCTCAGGAATTCCTCTAGACTTAGGAAAAGAAGAGTTCTTTGAACTTCTAGTTAAGAATGATACGGTAATGATAGAAAGAATTATTTCAAAAAGCCAGAAATCGCAAGAATCTGATTGGTATGATCAGGAAAAGAATGAATGGGTTATGGTTTTAAGAGGGAAAGCTGTATTATCTTTTGATGATCAAACATCAGTGCAGCTTAATGAGGGAGACTTTATTAATATCTCCGCTCACAAAAAACACAGAGTTGCATGGACAGATCCTGAGAATGAAACTATCTGGCTTGCTGTGCACTATTGAAGCACTATTCGAATTCGAATCAGATGCCTGAATAATTTAAAGAATTCGGTTTATGCAAACAACAGTGCAAATGAAAAATTGAAATGGCGAATCAATATCATCATGGTATTGGCAATATATCGGCGATTATTTATTCACTGATTTGTTGTATTTCTGCCGGAATTTCTCAACTCTACCCGCAGTATCTACAATTTTCTGCTTACCCGTATAAAATGGGTGACAAAGCGAGCAAACCTCAATATTCAGAGGTTTATTCATAGTCGAGCGCGTATTAAAAACACTACCGCAACTGCAAGTTACTGTTATTTCTTGGTAGTCTGGATGAATGTCTGCTTTCATGGCCAATATCCTCAATTATTCCATCCCTGAAGGGAAATTAAAAACCGTTTATTATCCTTTAATGTACATATCGGCGCAACTACGAAATCTATTCCTAAACTCGTCTCATAGAATCAAAGAAATCTAAATTATTCTTAGTCGCTTTAATTTTATCCAGCAAAAATGCCATAGCATCCATATCGTCCATTGGATGAAGTAATTTGCGTAACACCCATATCTTTTGCAAAATTTCTGGAGGAATTAGCAATTCTTCTCGACGAGTACCTGATCGATTCACATTAATCGCTGGATAAATCCGTTTCTCAGCCATTTTCCGATCAAGATGAATTTCCATATTGCCAGTACCTTTGAATTCTTCATAAATTACGTCATCCATACGTGATCCTGTATCAATCAACGCTGTTGCAATAATAGTTAGCGACCCACCTTCTTCGACATTTCTGGCGGCTCCAAAGAAACGTTTAGGTCGTTGCAGTGCACTTGCATCAACACCTCCGGTCAGTACCTTACCAGAAGCAGGCACCACCGTATTATAAGCACGCGCCAGTCGCGTGATCGAGTCAAGCAATATGACAACATCTTTCTTATGCTCAACCAAACGCTTAGCTTTCTCAATTACCATGTCAGCCACTTGCACATGCCGCATGGCTGATTCATCAAAAGTTGAAGAAATCACTTCGCCCCTGACAGAGCGGATCATCTCTGTTACCTCTTCAGGACGTTCGTCTATCAGTAGCACAATCAGAATCACATCTGGATAATTAGCTGCAATGGCATGTGCGATATGTTGCAACATCACGGTTTTACCTGATTTTGGACTAGCAACAAGTAATCCACGCTGACCTTTACCGATAGGCGCAATCAAATCAATAATACGGCTTGTAATATTCTCTTCAGCCTTAATGTCACGTTCAAGCATCAATCTTTCATCAGGAAATAATGGTGTCAGATTCTCAAACAAGATTTTCTGTTTGGAATTTTCTGGAGGCTCGTTATTAACTTTGTCAACTTTTACCAACGCAAAATAACGTTCACCATCCTTGGGAGGACGAATTTCACCATCGATTGAATCGCCAGTATGTAGATTAAAACGTCTGATTTGACTGGGAGAAATATAAATATCATCAGGACCGGCCAAATACGAGGTATCTGGAGAACGTAAAAAACCAAACCCATCCTGTAATACTTCCAGTGTCCCATGGCCATAAATATTCTCACCTTTACGTGCCTGATTTTTAAGCAATGCAAAAATTAGATCCTGTTTTCGCATTCGATTGGCGCCATCAATTTCATTTTCGATGGCCATTTTTACTAATTCAGTTACATGTAGGTTTTTTAGATCAGATAAACGCATGAAGAAGCTCGTGAAAAAAGAATACTTACTTGAAAGATAGTGATGCCGGGAGGAAAGTTGTTACGGACGGGATAATTAAATAGAATGGTGGTCTTTTACAAATCTGTATCACCCACAAATCAACTAATCGTATAAGGCTAGCGGGTTTAAATGTTACTGTCAATAAATGCTGTTAATTGTGATTTCGATAATGCCCCGACTTTAGTCGCTTCAATATTTCCATTCTTAAATAACATCAATGTCGGAATACCGCGAATGCCATATTTTGGTGGAGTTATTTGATTCTCATCAATATTGAGTTTGGCCACTTTAAGGCGGTCACCATATTCACCTGCAATCTCATCGAGTATCGGTGCTATCATCTTGCACGGACCACACCATTCTGCCCAGTAATCAACCAGCACAGGAATTGTCGATTGTAAAACTTCCGCATCAAAATTAGCATCTGTAACGTAATGAATATGCTGACTCATATAATCCTCATTCAAATTATTCAGTTTTAAGATTAGTAAACCCGACATTATCTCAGAGATTGGTTTACGGGATTGCTTGGAATAGAGCTGTAAAAGAAAGGTATACACACTAATTTGCTATGCTATAGAAAAAATTGTTAAAAGGGAAGCATCATTTTTCTTAAAGTGCATCCAGAAAATCAAATTGGGTAAAGTTTCTACAAGAAATAGATTTAAAATGGACGGTCACTGCGTTGAGCGATGGAATGCCACGATATGATCTGTCTCAAGCTTGATGCCTATTTTCTCACCAATTACATGATTATGATGGCTGGGCACTAACGCTATTACCTTGGCGCCATTAACAAGGCGCAATGTATATAAAATCTCTGCACCGCGAAATGCTTTGTGAATCACTGTTGCCTGCAACGGGCTGGCATCATCGTAAACAATATCATCTGGCCGCACTAATACGTCTACCTTGCAACCACTATCGCAAAGTTGTGAAATCTCACCAGTTAAAATTCCTAGCTCAATTTCAATCTGCTGAGCGTTAATGACTCGACCTGGAAGAAATACGCCTTGACCGACAAAATTTGCCACAAAACGATTTACCGGACGATGATAAAGATTAAAAGCAGTGTCCCATTGCTGAATCTCACCTTGGTGCATAACACCAATCTCATCGGCAATCGCAAATGCCTCCGCTTGATCATGAGTAACCAGTATCGCCGTAATTCCCTGATCCTTAAGAATTTCACGCACTTCCATGCTTAAGCGTTCACGCAAGCTGACATCCAGATTTGAAAAGGGCTCATCCAACAACAGCAACTCTGGTTTAGGCGCCAGCGCACGCGCAAGAGCTACACGCTGCTGTTGGCCACCCGATAATTCATGCGGATATTTCTTGGATACATTGGTTAGTTGCACAACCTGCAACAACTCATCAACACGCCGCTCGCATTCCACTCTGGTTAACCGATGCAAACCGAAACCAATATTGGCAGCCACATCCAGATGAGGAAATAGCGCGTAATCCTGAAAAACCATACCAATTCGTCTTTGCTCCGGCAGCACAAGAAAATCTGCACTACTCACACAAACACCATTGAGTAAAATTTCTCCTGCAGACACCGGCTCGAAACCAGCAATACACCGTAATGCGGTAGTTTTACCACAACCACTTGGGCCAAGCAAACAACCGATATCTCCTTTTTGCAATGTCAGGGATAAATCATGAATAACGACTTGCTCGCCATAAGTCTGTCGGATATTGTTAAGTTGCAGTAATACAGTACCCATCAATTTACTTCTCAGTTTGACGCATAAACAAGAAAATCGGTATCAACCCAGCCAGTACAAGCGTTACAGCAGGCAAAGCCGCTTGCTCCCATTGTCCTTCCGAGGTCATCTCGAAAATCCGGACAGCCAGCGTATCCCAGCCGAATGGGCGCGTCATCAGTGTAATCGGCATCTCCTTCATGACATCCACGAACACTAAGGTAGCAGCAGTAAAAATACCCGACTTCAGTATCGGAACATGCACTTCTCTTATCATTGCCCAACCACTCAACCCGAGGCTCAGTGCCGCCTCATCAATGCTGTGTGTAATACGCTGCATGGCACCATCAATGGGATAATGACTGACTGCCATAAACCGTATCAAATAGGCAATCAGCATAGTAATTAGTGTACCTTGAATCAGTTGTCCTGTTTCAATCTGAAACCAGCGTAGCGCTAATTCGCTGAGTTGCCCATCCAACCAAGTAAGTGGCACATACACACCAATCGCTAGAACTGTGCCTGGCAGTGCATAACCAATGGTTGCGGTACGTACTGCATACCGCATGACTGAGCCAGGATAGCGCCGTGAAGCATAAACTATGGTAATCACAACCAAGCAAATCAACAAAGCGGCCAAACCAGACAAAGATAATGAATGCCAGAGAAATTCCAAGTACCGGGTCACGTCATAATCGGGTGTAAACGACTGTATGGCCCAAAAACACAATTGCGTAACCGGTAACAAAAATGCCAAAAACAAAACGCACAGAACAAAACCGGTAACCAACCAATTATGCCAGCCTGTAAGTTGAATACGTTGCGCCCGCTCAGTTCTTTTATTTTCAGCATAACGCATACGCGACCTGAATTGCTGTTCCAGAACAATCACGACGAAAACAATAACAATCAGCAACGAAGCCAATTGAGAAGCCGCATGCAACGAAAACATGCTAAACCATACCTTGTAAATAGCTGTCGTAAATGTATTGTAGTTAAACACCGCGACGGTGCCAAAATCCGCCAATGTTTCCATCAATACCAGCATGATACCCCCGGCTATCCAGGGACGCGCCATCGGTAACACCACTTTAAAGAAGCCTTGTTTACGGTTAAAGCCGAGGGATTGCGCTACTTCCAGCGAACGCTTTCCCTGGCTCAAGAAAGCATTCCGTGCCAGCAAATACACATAAGGATAAAAAGCCAGGGTCATAACAATGATGACCCCTGCCCTGCTTCGTATATCCGGGAACCAGGATAAGTCGTTATCCAGCCAAGTACGTAGTGTGGTCTGTATAGGACCGGTGAAATCAAACAGACCTAATGCAACAAATGCCGTCACATAAGCCGGTATCGCCAGTGGTAACAACAAAGCCCAGGAAAAAAAGCGGCGGCCGGGAAATTCATAAACAGCCGTAAACCAAGCCAGACTGATGCCCAGCAATGCAGTACCAACGATCACGCCCAATGCAAGCCAAAGCGTATTGATAAGCAATAGTGGCAGCGTAGTTTCAAACAGATGCTGCCAAATATCACTGGCAGGCGCAAAAAAAGATGAAACGACCACGCCAACAGGCGCCAGCACCAATGCTGCTGTTATAAAAGGAACCAGACGCCAGATGGTCATTTAAAGGTAGGGGCAGGACGGCACAGAAAAATTCTTCTCTGAATGGGTTCTATTTTCTACCAGCCCATTCGGGCTGAATTATTCCTTGCACTCCCATTGACAATTTACCGGTAACCTGCACGATCCATCAATTTCACAGCGGTTGTTTGTAATTCACCGGCTTTAACCAGATTCATTGGATTTTGCTTAAAACTGCCCCACGCCGCAACAAATGGATCCACTTTAATTCTTGGATTGGCGGGATATTCCATATTTACATCAGCAAATAGATTCTGCGCTTTATCGGATGATAAAAATTCCAGCAATTGAATGGCAGCTTGCTCATTCCGGCTGTATCGCGTTATCCCTGCGCCTGAAATATTGACATGCACACCACTGTTATTCTGGTTTGGCCAAAAAACTGCCAAGGGTAAGCTGGGATCTTTCTGCATTAACCGGCCAAAGTAATAGGTATTGACCAAAGTCACATCACATTTACCGGCTGCAACAAATTCCAAAGCCCGCGTGTCATCCGACAGCGGATCTGTTGCCAAATTGGCTACCCAGCCTCTGACAATTTTCTCCGCTTCAGCTTCACCATGTTCCGCAATCAACATCGCTACCAGAGATTGGTTATACACTTTCTTCGAAGTGCGCAGACATAGCCGTTTGCGCCACTTGGGATCAGCCAGATCCTCATATGTGGAGAGCTCAGAAGAGTCCACTCTTTTTGTGTTATAAATCAATGTGCGTGCGCGTATTGACAAGCCAAACCATTCATTTCCCGGATCCCGCAAATGCACTGGAATATTATTATCCAGCACATCGGATTTAACAGGTTTCAACAGCCCTGCCCGCGCAGCCGCCCAAAGATTACCGGCATCCGCTGTTATCAGCATGTCGGCCGGTGTATTTTTCCCCTCGGCTTCCAATCGAGCAATCAATGCACCTTCATTGTCTGTCGTATATCTGACCTTAATCCCAGTTTCTTTGGTAAAGGCATCAAACATCGGTTTAATGAGTTGCTCAATCCGCGCAGAATAAACCACCACTTCTTCGGCATGTACCGAGTGCGCGGAAAACAAAGAGAAAACAAACGAAACTGCGACAACAAAACGATTTCTGTTAAATCTTGGCATGACAAAACTTCCAGGAAAAATGTTCATAGGCTCAATTCATTGTTGTTTACTATATTATGAATACGAATAATTATCAATTAAATATCGTAGGCTTAGGATCTTACGATTACAACTATTTTTCAATCACTGGCTGAGGCCATAGATCCAAATCTTTGCGTCCTACCAATGGCAATCTGATCGTTGGTGTATTCCAATTAACACCAAACGACAGGCCCAATAGGTTGAACTCAATACCTTCCACAGCACTAACCAGCACACCCATCAAACCAAAAAATGAAATCTGAAAACCACTGCCACTCGGTGCCTGAGAAATCAATCGATAACCCAGATAATCCTTACCAATTGCCGTTGGCGGCAGATCAAGTTGCAGTTCCGGCACCGCTCGCGAAACCCAAGCCGTAAATGTATTGGAATTGGGCCCCGGCCAAATCGTATACTCTTTTGCATAGGGATAATTCCGTGCCGCTTGATCAATTTTCTCAATCAGCGCATCGACGCCATCACCGCGTTTCTCCAGCAATATTTCAGGCATATTGCCGTACCAGCGCCTATCGGGTACATTCTCGTAGATCACCAACACCGGCATTTTCCTTCGTTGCAACCATCCAATCACTTCATAAATGGTATAGGACTTTGCTTGAGCGGGTTTCACGGCAATCCAGGTATGAATTCCCAAATAACCCCGCCAGCTATAAGCACGTGCGCCATAAATCTGAATAATCGCTTCCGGCGTTGTAGCTGGATCAGGCGCCAACCCAACCGGTTCACGGCTGGCATTCCACCAGTACTGAGCCTGCACATGACCAGGGATAACTATTAATGCTATGGAATTCAGCAAAAGAAGAAAAGAAAGTACAACTTGTTTTTTAAACATTTCTGAACATATCTACCACAAGTAAAATCGAATCACACAGACAATCTAGGTCTAATACAAGAAACTCGCATTAACGCCCGGAGCGTTTACCCAGCATCTCCGGCAAATCCCGAAGAAACCGCCCGGCACCGGCCAACTGGCGGCGCAGCATGACCCAGTCTTCGGCACGCTTTCTTGCATCCAAACAACGTATCAGACGCACTCTGAGCGCTACATCCTGGTGATTCAATATGGCCGCCCACAGCGTATCATCCACGTTATAGATTTTATCTGCCAGCAGACAAACAGGGATTACCTGCTCAACCGGCACAGCCAAATCACTAGCGATAGCCCGTACCGCAGCAGTGATGTTGACTGCCTTGATATCCTGCCGATTTGTCAAATCATAAGGAGGGTGCCATTCATTCAACGGCCGCAAGCGATCGATAAAACTCGCAACTACCAGCAATGGAGGCGGGCGGCGATCCATTCGCACGGCCTGGGATGCGCGCAAAGCATCAATGCAGTTACGTTCAGCCTGCCGATCGGGGCGATTAGCCGGACTAATCCACAAAATCAAATCGGCATTCCCGGCTGCTGCCAACATTTGTTTATCGTCAAAAAATGAACTGTCACATCCTGGGCTATCGAGGATCAATGCCTGGGTTAGCCCTTCACGTGACAAAGTGAATGGCTGTAGTGCTTGGGTCGTATCAGGCAATACATCCGCGGTGGTTGTAAGTTTCCCAAACAAGGCATTGATCAAACTGGATTTACCCGCATTGGACCGTCCAAGAACAAGAATACGCAATGGCTCAACAGTTGATTTTGCCTTTTCCTCAATTTGTTTCAGGTCAGCTTGGGATTCCGGTGTGGGTAATGTTGCAGACTCTTCGTCGCCCAGCGGTAGACGTCCGCTATACAGATCTATCGCGTAATAGCCCACCTTGCAGATATAGGCACGCAAAAACCAGCGGTGCAGTTCATCCCTGGCCTGATCAAAACTACGCTCGCGCAAATGCCGCCAAGCTTCCCCAAGCAAGGCATTGACCGGATTGAAAATGATGCTGCCTGCACGGTAGATATTCACTATTTGTTCCGCCTTGGCCTTCCAGCGTTGTATCCGGAACAGATCACCGATAGTCAGGCGATTGCTAAACGGTATTTTTTCAGCGACATCCCGGCGCAAATCACGGCTCGCACGTTCGATAATCAATAAGGTATGCGGCACAGTCAATTCGAGCAACGGCTTTTCAACATTCGGATGATAACAATGCGCAACGGTTTGCAGCGCCTTCTGCCCCAGTTCCGGCACCCATGTGCCGTCTTCAAGAGGCCAATCCTCCGGATTACAAGTTTCCGCCAATGCTTCGACTTTTCGCCACACGACTTCCGCACTCGGCGGCCAATCCGGGTTAGGCTCGGTAACCGTATCCGTTAGTAATTGTCGTTCGCGCCGCACCAGCCATTGCTGCAAACCGTAACCCAGACCGCCGCATACCACCATCGCAATCAACCAAGCCTGTAAATTGCCGCTCTGCCACAACCACAACATCCCAAAGCCAAGCAATGCCAGCACAGGCAATACCAGCAGGGTAAGTACCAATAATCGTAACGGATCAACAGCTGGAAGCGGTGCTTTCATTCCGATTTACCCCGCAAACGCTCCTTAAGTAGCGATGCACCGCGTTCCAATTCATCCGCATAGATGCGTCGCAATGCTTCAGGATCGACATTCAAACCATCCTTGCGCCGGACAAAGAAATAAATGGCTGCTTTTCCTAATGCATACGTAGTCGCACCGCTAGAACTGGCGCCCCACACTGCACCCACCGTTTGTCCCCAGAAAGGAATCACTTTAACCACCGCCCGGCTGAACAACCGTAGCAGATAACTGGACGCAATCCCCGCACCCATCAATCCCAAAAATTCTGTTAGGGTGCTTTTATCCCAGCGCTGCCCGTACAGAATCGCCAGGCTATGTAAGAGTTTGGCCTGAACCGCCGACACTGCCACCAGATCCACCACCGGCAAAGCACCCAGACCTGCCGCTGCAAGCGCATAACCCGAAATTTGCTGGTGCGCAGTACGCGCATACAAGTCATGCACTTCTCTATCGCCACTAAGCTGCTGTTGCAAGCCTAACGGCAAAAGTGATTCAATCGCCCGCCACAAGGCTTCCAAGCCATAATCCGGTGGCTCCAATCCATCTTCCGGCAATGTCAAATCAACCGCCACCCAGCACATCGGAGCAAAACCCGGTAATTGCTTCAAAGCATCCCGTTGTGCCAGCAAAGCACGGCGCAAATCGAGCGGAATAGTTTCCGGTAAGGGATCCTCGGCATACGGCCACGGATGAATATGTCCGCATCCATTGGGATAAATCTCATGCAAACCGGTTTGCACAATTAGCAAAGGCCATTCGGGATGCCGCAGCCGGATGGTATGCAGCACATCAAATACAGCAGTCTGATTAACGTCAGCAACTTTCATCACAGCAACCAGCAAATGCGACTGAGACTCGCAATATTGCATATCATCGCTCGGATCATAGGAAACTTCTCCCAAGCCGCGCGTATCCAGAAACCTGACGATCGGTATGTCGGCTGGAAAATCATAAAAACGGGAATTACGCGTGCACGGTTGAAAACCATTGCCGATCTCGGCCGCTACGCTACCAGTCAACGCCCGGATAATCGAGGTCTTGCCCGCCTGTGTTTTGCCCAACAACCATAATACCGGTACCGGCATCTTGGCACGCGCTTCGCGCAAAGATGCTTCCAGCAACGATTTATCAACACTGGGCGCCAGCAGTGCTGTGCGGAGTTGCTCCCAGTAATCTGTCCAGTTTTTTAGATCGTTCAGTTTCATCACACTGCCATCTTATCATCAGTGCAAAACAGATATAAGTTTGAGATCATTTTTTGATTCAAAACAACTCCAATTGTCCGAGCACCTCCAGCGAATAATAAAACCATCAAGTAGATCGCAACTGGCTGCCGGTTGAAATCGCACAGAGTTCCGAAGCTGCGACCCATCTGATCGGCAGCGTCTTATTGCAGGAAGGGTGGGTATAGTTTCCAGGGAATCTCTAAAAAACTGTCATTTCGAGCAACGCGAGAAATCTATCCCGTTGATGCAATAAGATTCCTCACTGCATTCCGGAATGACAACAGCGGGTTATTCAGAATCGTCCTTGCCGGGTAAAGCTATCGGCGATTTGATAGGATCGGACAATAATAACGAAAGAAAAACATTCCAAACAATCTAGACTCCATTAATTGGACGCAATCTTACCGCGAAGTGCTAGCGCTAACGGGGTTTTTCCAGCGTTTCAATCAGCAAGAGAATTTCGGCTGCCATCGTATGGCCCAGATCGGGCGCATCGGCAAGGCTGCGGTCGCGACTGCCATCGACAATGGCTTGCAGCGCTTGGATGAAAGGTTGAAGCCAACCGGCTTCGGGATCATCGGCGAGTTGCTGCAGCAACGCTGCAGCCGCTGCAGTATCTCCGGCAAGCAATCGCTCGGTTATCGCAACGCTGATGCGCCCGTCGGGATGGTGATTCTCACCGCCATCGCGACGGTAAGCAAGGTAACTGGTAATCGCTTTTTGCTTTGCTTCAGCGACAGCAGCGGAATTACCGGCCGCGGTTTCGATGTCGGCAAGAATGCTCCAAGTATTCCAAGGTTCAGCAGCGTGACCCAATGGAGCAGCACAAGCTATCGCACGACGGATTTCCTGCCGCGCTTCGTCGAAACGGCGAAGCTTGCATAAGGTGTTGCCAAGATTATTTCTTGTTCTTCCTTCACTGGCTGTATCGCCGATCTCAACATACTTATCTGCTGCTTGCCGGAAAAAAGCCACCGCTTCTTCCGGGCGGTTGATGGCATCATATAGTCCCCCCAATTGATTGAGCGTGCTCGCCTGTCCGCCAACACTGCCGATCTGAACTTCGATTTTGAGCGATTGCCGGTAGGCATCCTCCGCCGCAGCCGGTTGTTTCATTGATTGATACACCATGCCTGTCTGATGCCAGCTCGCAGCTATAGAAACCGGTTCGTTCAATTGCACAAATTGTTCACGAGCTTCGGCATACGCTTGCAGCGCTTCGGGATATTTGCGCTGCTGCAAATAAACGGTTCCAAGCTGCGCTTTACCCACGGCAATACCTCTATCATCACCAAGTTGTTTTCCGCGGCGAATTCTTTCTTCATACGCCACGACTGCTTCATCCAATCGACCCAAATCGACAAAACAATCACCTTGCTCCGTAAAGCACGCTGCTGCCATTCCTTCTGCGGATTTGTTATCTTGTTGCTGTGCGATGGCTTCGAAACGATATCGGGCTTCGTTCAGCAATGGCAATGCCTGATCAGCGCCACCAGCCATTTCCAATACCCGTGCGAGTAAGAAATGCGCCATCGCCAGATCGTAATCGGCACCAGGGTAGGCTTGTTCCCCCGCCATTCGGGCACGCTGCAACAATGCTTGCGCTGCATCGAAAGCCTCACGCAACCGGCCAGCAGCCCATTGCTGCTCGATGCGGGTTCGTTGCGCGCCAAATTTCACGTGATTCCAAGTATCGCCGGATGCTGTTACGGCAGCATCGCGTATCTGTCCAACTTGCTCCAGCAATCGCGGTTTACCGATAGATTGCAACAAGGAGAAAAGCGAAGTAGTCAGGTCAATGGTCGTTTCCACATTCCCGGTACGTTGTACTCGATTCAGCAATGCAAACAAGTTTGGCAGTTCCAGCACTGTCAGCGTTGCTGCGATTTCGATGTTCTGACTTCGTTGCTGCACGAGGTAGTCAACATACGGTTGCATCGCCTCAACCCAACGCGTTGTCAACGATTCCCGTTCGTTAACCTCTAACTTTCCGCGCAAGTAGGGACAAAGCGCAGGGTTCAGCGTGAGGTGGTTGTAACGATCCGGTGTCGCCAGTCCGGTTTCAATCAGCTCATTTGCCAGCGAAGCCACATCGGCTTCTTGCCATTGCATCATAAGACGAAGCACATCCAGATCGGCCACGCCGTGAAACACTCCCAGCGCATGCACCCGCTGTCGATTTTCCTGCGACAGGCGGCGCAACGACAATTCGACGCTGGCAAATACCGATTGCTCGCGGTTGCCGGGAAAGCGCCGTTCCATGTCAGCCATTAACTCGACGAGCGATGCGTGCGTCGCGGTAACGCCGCGGCTGCGCAATTCCGGCGCCAGCAGCGACAAGGTGCGGGCGTGGCCATGCACCGCGTCGACCAGTTGCTCGATTTCTTCGCGGGCGGCGTCGCTGGCGGTACCCGCTTCATCACCGGCGGCATTCAACACCCGTTCGACCAATTTAACCGCATCGTGGCGGTCGAGCCGGTGCAATTCGCGGCGATTGCGTTCGGCATCGAACGGCGCGGGTAACGCCTCGCGGCTGGTAAACAGCAATCGTGTGTCGCCAACTTGCAGCAGCCGTTCGCATAGCGCGAGTATTCCTTGCAATGTTTCATATGCGTCGTCCGATAAGGCTTGCGGAGTTTCATGCTGCATAAAAGGCGGCAACAGGATGCTCTCCATGTTGTCGACGATCAACAAAGTGGCTTGCTCGCGCAATGCCCGTTCCACCGGCTGCATGGCTTGGCCTATGTTCTGGAACGTGGCGACCGAATAATCCTGATCCACCAACTGGCGGCCGAGCGTATCGAGCACTGCGGCAGCGTGGCTGTGCGTTTCAACCGAAACAAATGCGGCGCGGCGGATTTGCTGCGAGCGCACCATCCAGCGGGCAAATTCGGCGGCCAGCGCGGTTTTGCCTTCGCCGCCTTGGCCGCGCACCACGGCGTAGCGCTCGTGCAGCAACAGCCGCTGCAATGCCAGCAGTTCGCGGCTGCGCCCGACAAAGCCGGTTTGCGGTTCCGGCGGCAATTCACCGAGCCGTATCTGTAACCTGGATTGAAAATCTTCCCGTGTTTGCTTCGCGGGTGCGGTTTTGAACAGTTGCGGATCGTCCTTTTCCTGGAACAGCACCGGCACGAACCAATCTTCCAGCCGCAGCTCACCGGCGCCGAAAATGCGTCCGCGAAAGCTATCGTCCTTCAGTTGCCGCTGACCGGCAAGCATGGCGTCGCCGACGCGTTTACCTGCGGCCAATGCCTGATAAAACGCTGCGACAAAACGTTTTGCTGTTTCAACCAGTACGCTGTGGCTCATGGCGACTACGGAAGCGATACCCACCTTCAGTAATTCGGAAGCGACGGATTCAGAAGCTTTTTCCGCTTGTGCGGTTTGACACGCTTCCAGGAAAACCAGCGGAATGCGGTGATCACGCAATAATGGACCGAGTTCGTTGGTGTAGATGGTGGCATGGCGGCGTCGCTCGAGCTTGCCGGCATCTTCGGGAAGCTCGAAACACAATCCGCCAAGACCCGCATAGCGGTCATATACGCCGTGGCCGTCGAAATGAACGACATGATATGGTTTGTTTTCGTCGCGCGCGCGATCGAATTCTTTGCGCAAAGCCGGTAATGTCGGCGGATTGAGCACCCACAGCTTGACCAAACCGGGCAGCGCTTCCAGCGCTTCGACCAGCGGCAATGCGCTTGCACGGTGATCGAAGTAGCCGCAAGCTTCGTCTTCCGGTCTGGCGGTGACCAGCAGGATACGGATCGGCGTGGCGACCACCGGCACATCATATACGCCGGTATTCGGTAAGCGGCGGCGTACCCGGGTGGGTTTCGCTCCTTGAAACAAGTAGCCATCGTCATCGTGCAGCAATTCCCACGGCAAACCAAGCAACAAGGTGGCAACTTCGCGTGCTGCATTCACTTCGGCTCCCGGCGCGTCCGCTTCAAGTGCGGTATCGACGTGAACCGAAAACCGGCGTCCGGCGCCGCCATTAATCCGCGCCCACGCTTGCATGACATTGGCGGTATGCGCGACAGGTATCGCCGCTTCGTAAAGCAGTTTTCCCCATGCCTTCAGATTCTCTTCTACCTTGCGTGCCCGGTCGCGGAAATAATGACTCGGCCAAATGGCGTATTTTTCCAAATACCAGCGCAATTCTTCGGCTTCGATGGGATCGATGGGTGCAATGAATCGCCATGATTGCACGCTTGTAACTTCACGTTGCCCTGGTGTTGCCGGTTCGTAAATCAGCCGAGCGCGAGCCGAGGCACGGCGTTTGCCTTCTCTGTCGTTGAATCTCAAATCACTCAATTCGAGTACGAGTTCTTCCAGCGGCTCGGCTTTGGGCTGCGGTGTCGCAGCGACGTCAGCGGGATCTCGCAGCCTCAATGCAACCAGGATCGCATTCATTGCGGCCTCGACACCACCTGCTTGGCTGCTCACGGAAATATAAATCGATTCTTCAGCAAAGAAATTTTCCAGTACACCAAGCTTAGTGCCGTCAAGTGACAGCGGAATCACCGGAAACTGCTCTTTGCCGCGTTGCTTTTGCACTTCCAACGCATAACACAATTCCTTACCCACCCACTTGGATTGCAGTGAATTCGTGCTGACCACGACTGCGTAAGCCGATGCGTCATCAATGGCCTTCTGGATTTCCGTCCAAAGCGGATCGCCACCACGCAACTCGCGCGAATCGATCCAACCAGCTTGACCGTGGTCGGCAAGCGCTTCACGCAGTTCACGAACAAAAGCATCATCTTGCGAGCTATGCGAAATAAAAAGTTTGGTCATGTCTAGCCCGGTATACGGATTTAGTAATAAGTGCAGTAGTTTACCGCACCTAATCGCTAAGAAACCGTTTCAACACTTTGATCATATCCTCATGATCCTGCACACCGGCGCTTTCGCGGATGCTGTGCATCGCCCACATTGGGCAGCCGATATCGACGCTGCGGATGCCGAGTTTTGCTGAGGCGATCGGGCCGATGGTGCTGCCGCAGAACAAGTCGCTGCGGTGCGAGTAGCGTTGATAGGGAACACCGGCATCTTCGCACCACTGGATAAAGCGCGTGGTGCCGCATCTTCGCGCTCCGATGACGTCGCGATGCTGATGCGCTGCAAGACATCGGATAGAAAGCTTCCAGCGGCACTAATATGGCTTTCGCTGCCAATTTCTTCGTGATCAAAAAACGCGCACACCAGCGTGCTTTCAGCATTGTTCAGGGTGGTATCGTCCAGCAAGGCTTGCGGTCCGGCGTGGCAGGAAGCCAGGTTATTGATCTGACTGTCGGCGGGCAATTACTGATTCGCGCCCCAAAACGTGCCTTTCTGCGTGTCGTAAACCGCCAAATCCCACAATAGAATTTGCGCAGCGCCGATGCCTGCCGCCTCTTCCAGCAATGCCAGAAAATAAGGTTGTGGCACCTGAAGTTTTCCGGTAATCGTCTGGAATTGACACAACTCAGTGATGGCGCCATGTTCAGCATTAAGAATGCCGAAATGGTTGCATTCGACAACAATGAAACCGTCGTGATTGCGCACAATCAAACCGAAGGCATTTTATCGCGCCTGGTGCACAGCTTCTTTAACCGCGATGCCACCGCAGCGGAATGGCAACTCGGACGCGAAACATTGCAAAAGCCTTACGACCCGGATGCAATTCTGGATTAGTTTCAGCAGCGGGCCGATTTGCAAGATTTATCCGATACCGATTATGTGCAAACGATCTACACCCAAACATTGGGGCGGTCTGCAACCGGCGATGAACTCGAACTGCAATTATCTCGGCTGGAAAGCAATCAAATAGATCGCAATTGGCTGCCGGTTGAGATTGCACAAAGTTCCGAAGCTGTCACCCATCTGATCGGCAGCGTCCTATTCCAGGACGGGTGGGTATAGGGTAACTTCCGGCGCAGTATTGGGCAGCACGCGCCATGATGGGAGTGGGCTCTTGATGACATTGGCGTACAGCCTTAAGCGTATTGAAACGTTGAATCGTTTGAAGGTGCTTAACTTTGACAATATAGGTACACCTGTCGCGCAAGCAATAGCTTGAAAGGGGGCGATAGCTACTCAAAATAGTTATGCTCTGCTCAATTCCTTTAAAAGGCCAAAAGCTCTTCGCTTGCTTTGTAACTTTGGCTAAAACATACCGAGTTTCATTTGCACAGAAAAGCGGTAGGTGTAATTGTCAAAAGGAGCTAAACATGCTCTTTACTTCTCAATTGTTGGAGTTTACTACTCACTCCAACCTACTAAACTACTTCGCTCTACACTGCTCATCAATATAGTTTTTCACCGTCGCCACATCCGCATCCTTAACAACAAACCGCTGCGGCAAACTCTCCAGATTCTCGAAACCCGTCGGGCGTTTTGGTTCGTGACCAATGGCTTCCTGGATGCTTTCGGCAAATTTCACTGGTAGCGCGGTTTCCAGACAGATCAGCGGCACGCTGGCTTCACGGTACGCCTGACCGACTTTCAGACCATCTGCAGTATGCGTATCAACCAGAACGTGATAACGCTGATAGATATCATGAATGGTAGCAATGCGTCCGGCGTGGTTGCTGCTGCCGGATACAAAGCCATAATCCTTAATTTTTGCAAATAGCGGTGTGATCGATAAATCGAAGGCTTTGCCTTTATCCACTGCTGACCACAATTCAACCACTTGCTTGGCGTTTCTTTCGGTCAGGTCAAAAATAAATCGCTCAAAATTGGAGGCTTTAGAAATATCCATCGACGGGCTGCTGGTGTGCTGAGTTTCGGTAGTGGCACGCGGACGATAAACACCGGCTCTGAAAAACTCATCCAGCACATCGTTCTCATTGGTCGCCAGAATTAGGTGTTTAATCGGCAGGCCCATCATTCGCGCCACGTGACCCGCGCAGATATTGCCAAAATTCCCGGACGGGACAGCAAAAGAGACTTGCTCATCATTGCTTTTAGTCGCGGCAAAATAGCCTTTGAAGTAATACACCACCTGCGCCACGATGCGCGCCCAGTTGATCGAATTGACTGTGCCGATCCGGTGCGCTTGTTTGAACGCATGATCATTACTGACGGCCTTGACGATATCTTGGCAATCGTCGAATACGCCGCGAATAGCAATATTGAAAATATTTTTATCCTGTAAGGAAAACATCTGCGCCGTCTGGAAACGGCTCATTTTCCCCAGAGGAGACAACATAAAAACCCGGATGCCGTGCTTGCCGCGCATGGCGTATTCGGCACTGGAGCCCGTATCCCCCGAGGTCGCACCGAGAATGTTCAGCTCGTCACCGGTTTTGGCCAATTGGTATTGAAACAAATTGCCAAGCAACTGCATCGCGATATCTTTAAACGCCAAGGTCGGCCCATTGGACAATCCCAGAATATGCAAACCCGGCTCCAGCGTTTTAAGCGGCGTGACATCCGCACTGCCAAACACTTCGGCGGTATAGGTTTGATGAATCAGATTGCGCAAATCGTTCGACGGAATATCATCGACAAAGCGCGACAGGATTTCGAACGCAAGCGCCGGATAACTCAAACCACGCCACGCATTCAATTCTGCTGCGGTAATCTGCGGATACGATTCCGGCATCGCCAATCCGCCGTCGGGAGACAAACCGCTTAATAGGATTTCTGAAAACGATTTGGGTGGCATTCCACCACGAGTTGAAATATAACGCATACTTGATTTTATGAGTTCAGTAAAGGCTATTGCATCACACAACAGCGTTAAAAAACAGGGGCTGTGTCTGAAAAATGGATACAATGATCATCACTACATCCATTTCAAGGGTTTAATTCTTAATTATTTAATTCTTCAATACGAATACGGATCACTTTACTCGTCACCACCGGCAAGGACTCAATACGGGCAATGGCCGCGTTGATATTTTTCTCCACCGTCAGGTGTGTCAGCATAATAATGCTGACACGATCTGAATCGCTGCTCGGTTCCTTCTGAATCAACGCGCTGATAGAAATATTATTCTCCGCCACGATGCGCGTAATCTCCGCCATCACACCGGGCTTGTCGATTACTTGCATTCTTAGGTAATACGATGTTTCCACATCTTCCATCGGAATCACCGGTGTATCGGACAACAGATCGGGCTGGAAGGATAATGTTGGAACCCGATGCATCGGTTCAGCGGTTTGCATGCGCGTCACATCCACCAGATCGGCAATCACCGAACTGGCAGTCGGTTCAGCGCCCGCTCCGGCGCCGTAGTAGAGTGTCGCGCCAACAGCGTCACCCTTGACAACAATCGCGTTCATCACGCCTTCGACATTGGCAATTAAACGGCGCACCGGAATTAATGTGGGATGCACGCGCAATTCAATGCCTTTCTCCACGCGCTTGGTAATTCCCAACAATTTGATCCGGTAACCGAGTTCTTCGGCATAGCGTATGTCTTCACCGGTCAGCTTAGTAATTCCTTCGGTATACACTTTACTGAATTGCACCGGGATGCCGAATGCAATCGCTGACATTAATGTAATTTTATGCGCCGCATCAATGCCTTCAATGTCATACGTAGGATCCGCTTCGGCATAACCCAGTTTTTGCGCCTCAGCTAAAACCTGCTCAAAGGACAATCCCTTATCACGCATTTCCGACAAAATAAAATTCGAAGTGCCGTTGATAATTCCGGCAATCCAGGTAATACGGTTAGCCGTTAATCCTTCACGCAGTGCTTTAATAATCGGAATTCCACCTGCAACGGCCGCTTCAAAAGCCACCATCACCCCTTTTGTGCGCGCCACGGCAAATATTTCGGTGCCATGATTGGCCAGCAAAGCTTTATTGGCTGTCACGACATGTTTGCCGTGAGCAATTGCTTCCAATATCAGGTTCTTGGCAATCGTTTGCCCACCGATCAGCTCAACCACAATATCAATGTCGGGATGTGTAGTGACTTCATGCGCGTTATCGGTCACGATCACATCGTGATCCGCAAAACTCCGCGCCCGGTCTAAATCCTTGTCGGCGATCATTTTGACTTTGATTTCACGTCCCGCACGACGAGCTATTTCTTCCTGATTGCGTTTGAGAACGGTGTACGTACCTCCGCCCACAGTGCCAATTCCTAACAAGCCAATATTGATGGGTTTCATAAATTTTAAAAGTTAACAAACTGATTGATGAAATAACCGGTCGCCTGATTATATGAGCCGGAAGACGAGAAATAAATAGCTAATACGATGCTGAATCAGTCCCATGGCGTCTGCGATAGCGCTGAAGAAAATGTGCAATGCGCCCCACCGCTTCGGTCAGATCGTCCACATTAGGCAGAAAGACCACGCGAAAATGATCCGGATGCCGCCAGTTAAAACCGCTACCCTGAACCAATAAAACCTTCTCTTCCAATAAAAGATCCAGTACAAATTTCTGGTCATCCTCAATCGGATAAATTTCAGAGTCCAAACGCGGAAACAGATACAGCGCTGCTTGCGGTTTAAAACACGTCACGCCGGGAATATCCGTCAACATTTTCCAGGCCACATCGCGCTGTCGCATCAGCCGACCGGTCGGCAGTGTCAAATCATAAATGCTCTGATAACCGCCCAATGCCGTCTGAATGCCAAATTGCGAAGGAACATTGGCGCATAATCGCATAGAAGCCAGCATATTCAATCCCGCAATATAATCCCGCGCATGATTCTTTTCCCCCGAAACCACAACCCAGCCGGAACGAAAACCCGCTGCGCGGTAATTCTTTGATAGCCCATTAAACGTGACAAACAATACATCTTCAGCCAAGGATGCTATAGACGTATGGGTCGCGTCCTCGTACAGGATCTTGTCATAAATCTCGTCGGCATAGATGATCAATTGATGCTGACGGGCAATTTCAATAATCTCCAGCAATAATTCTTTCGGGTACAGCGCACCGGTAGGATTATTCGGATTGATGATGACGATTGCGCGCGTTCTGGGTGTAATTTTGGCGCGGATATCATCCAGATCGGGTAACCAGCCGGATGCTTCGTCACACACATAATGCTTTGCTTTCCCTCCCGAGAGGACAACTGCAGCAGTCCACAAGGGATAATCCGGCATCGGAATCAGTACTTCATCGCCATTATCCAGTAGCGCCTGCATCGTCAACACCACCAGTTCGGATACGCCATTACCAATAAAAATATCATCCAGTTGCACATTCTTGATCTGCTTTTCCTGCGTATAATGCATGATCGCTTTACGCGCGGCAAACAGCCCTTTGGAATCACAATACCCGGAAGCATCCGACAAATTACGAATCACATCCTGAAGGATCTCCTCGGGCACATCAAAACCAAACGTCGCCGGATTACCAATGTTCAACTTGATAATGTGATGACCTTCCTCTTCCATTTGCTTGGCGCGTTCCATCACCGGACCGCGAATGTCATAGCAAACATTGGTTAATTTACTGGATTTTAAAATTGGGCGCATGATTGGTTAAAAACATTCACGGAAATCGAATAAAAATTCAGAAGCTGCGATACATTAGCTGTTCTAATCAACTAAATTCAGCATTATATACGCAATCCCTATTATTCTTTAATGGAAAAGAAGAACCCAAAACGACATTACCTTGACCATTGCGCGAGATATCATTCCGGTCTCCGGAGGAGAAGTAGCAATTGAGAATAAATGACTCAGTGTTCTCAGCGTTTCCTTTCAGAAAAATATCCTCAGAAATCTCCGAATTAGCCCTTTAATACGATCAGGATGAGCTGTAATATTGATTTCATTCGTTGATATCTTCCCAACTATAACCGTAATCAGCTCACTCAGAATTTCACTAAGTAGCTTAAGTGAACCATTAATAGTTTCTTCTCAGGCTTTTATCAGCGTCCATGCCCCGATAATGATAAATCCCGTACCCGCAACATAGTGCAGGTGTTTTTCGCTGATGTAGTCGGAAATAACGCTGCCAGCCAGGACACCAATGGCGGAAGTCGCTATCAAAGCCAATGATGCACCGAAAAATATCGTCCACTTGCTGACTTCCTTGTCGGCAGCAAACAGCATCGTTGCCAATTGCGTTTTATCACCCAGCTCTGCAATAAACACAGTGGCAAAAACCGTCAATAATATTTTGTAATCCATACGTTTAAAAACCAATAAAAATGACACGATCTCTTGCAAAGCAATACATGTTATTTATTGAGCAAGCAGTATTATTATCAAAATATAGTGCTTCTGATTGACCTTAAACAGAGTCACTCATGATTCTAATTCTGTTGATCAACGAGCAATTTCTCAAATGCTTCCATTGAAATGGCTTCAGAATAATAAAAACCTTGGGCATAATCACAGCCAAATTGAATCAACAAATCCTGCTGTTCGATCGTCTCAACGCCTTCAGCGATCGTATTAATATCCAATTTGTGCGCCATGACAATTATAGCCTCAACCAATGCACGGTCCGTTTCATTGTTAATCAGATTGCTAATAAAAGAACGATCAATCTTAAGATAATCTATGTCAAATTTCTTGAGATAGGAAAGTGAGGAAAAACCAGTTCCAAAGTCATCGATAGAAACTTCGATTCCTGCATTACGGTATTCCAGCAAGCGATCCTTTACATTGCTGGCATCTTTTAACAACAACCCTTCGGTAATTTCCACATTGATACTATTCCCAGGCAGTCCTATTTGAGCAAGATTTGCAGACCAGGAATGATTACTGAAATATTTAAACTGAATGGGCGACACATTGACACTCACTTGGATAAGATAACCAAATACGTTGAACCATTGTTTAATGTCAAAACAAACTTGCTGAAATACCCATTCGCCAATTTCCTGAATTAAACCACTTTCCTCGGCAAGCGGAATAAAGATTGACGGCTCAATCATGCCACGCTCCGGGTGTTTCCAGCGTAACAGGGCCTCCGCTTTGATAATACGTTTACAAAACAAGTCCAGGATCGGCTGATAGTAAACTTGCAGCTCATTATTCGCCAATGCACCCCTGAGATGATGTGTCAGTATCATCTTTTCAAAGGCTTCATATTGCATGGAACGCGTAAAGTAACAAAAACGGCCACGCCCTTCCGTTTTCGCCTTGTACATTGCTTGGTCCGCATGTTTCATTAAGCTTTCTATGTCAACGCCATCCTGCGGGTAAAGTACGATACCAATGCTGGTTGAAATGTATTGTTCGACCTGATCGTGATCCAGAATAAATGATTCGTTGAGTATCTGAATAATATGTTGCGCGATCGTCTCAATACGTGATCTACTAATATCCGGCAAAATCACAGCAAATTCATCTCCACCCAGACGTGCCACGGTATCGGTTTCACGCACACATTTTGTAATACGTAGGGAAACTTCCTTAAGCAGCTTGTCCCCAACAGCATGACCAAGCGTGTCATTGATATCCTTGAAATGATCCAAGTCAAGAAACAGCAATGACAGCAGAGAACCATTACGGCGTGATTTTCTGATTTCCTTATTCAACTGATACTTGAATAAGCTCCGATTGGGTAAACGAGTCAGTTCATCGTAATTAGCTTGCGCCAAGTACAGCTCATCCAGTTTTTTCTTTTCTGTAATATCAGAAAATTGTGCGACATAACAATATATGCGCTCATTGGATTGCCGAATGACACTGATGTTCAGCCATTTCGCTTGAATATCACCATTTTTTTTAGTATCCCAAATCTCGCCTTGCCAGTGATCTTCGCTAAGCAGTTTTTGCCACATTTTCTGGTAAAAAACTCTCTTATGGCGTCCGGATTGAAAAATACGCGGGTCCTTGCCGATCACGTCAGTCAATTCATAGCCCGTGATACGGGTAAAGGCCGGATTAACTGCCATGATCAGGTTATTCTCATCCGTAACCATGATCCCTTCGTTTCCAAATTGGTAAATTGCCGTCGCCAAACGCATGGAATCGTTTGCTTGCTTTTGCTCCGTTATATCTTGATAGATACCGAGTACACCGATGACTTCTTGAAACGTATTACGTAGCGGTATTTTGGAAGTTTGCAGCCAAATAGTTTTCCCATCTGGCGTATTCAGAGACTCTTCATAGTTAAGTTTGGGGATACCGGAGTCGATCACCTGACGGTCATCATGTCGATAAAGTTCAGCTTGTTCTTTTGTCCAACTCAAATCGTAGTCAACTTTACCAATAATCTCCCGGGGTGATTCGACGCCAGCATCCTTGGCAAAGTTAGGATTACATCCCAGATAATGCAATTCCTTATCTTTCCAGAAGATTCCTGCTGCCGGTACTGTATCAACAATAGTTTTGAGCAAGTTACGTGATTCAGACAGCGCAAATTCCTTTTCACGGCTCTCCGTTATGTCACTTCTATAACCGATCACTTCTATGGAAGTACCGTCCATTCCCGGAATGATATAAAGCTCGTCTCTGATCCATTTCCAGCTGCCGTCTTGGTGTTGAAATCGATACTCATGCAGTTGCATACCGGAGAAATACAAAAGGGATAAATTGGCAAACACACGATTGCAGTCCTCAGGATATAAATGATCAGCCCAGAAGTTCGGCATGGAAAGAAATTCCTCCACGGTATAACCAAGAATCTTAGTCAGATTCGTACTGATGAATTTCGCTGAATACGGAGAAAAGATATCGCAGGTATAAACAATCACCGGGGAGAATAAAAATAAATGCTCCTCCCACTTACTGCGTGCATTCAAGGCAACTTCCAGTTGCTTGTACTGCATACTTTCGAACAGAAAGATGCGAATAATTGGACTGCCCGTCTCATCGTTCTGATGCTTGTATTGCAGCTGTACCTGTAAAGCAGTGCTATCGTGACGCTGCAATAGCAATTGTAAATGCCCTTGTTCGTTGTGTTTATTGGTACATAAACGCCAGCGATCTTGATCTTCACGCGTCACAAAAGCGGAGAAGTCTCTCCGCAGTAACTGATCACGGTCCATCCCCAGAAGCTGAGCAGCGACTGGATTTATTTCTGAAATCTGGCCGATTTGCGTAAGAATAAGATAGCCAATTGAAGAAGATCTATTCGCTTCGATCATTTTATCTGTTTATATGCGGTTATGTAGTCTGAATCTAAATAGTAATAAGTAGAATTTGCCTGCTAGCGTAACATACAGGGACACTCACTGTTTTGCCAAGCTTTCAGCCGATAATTTTACGAAAGTAAAAATTTTGACAAACCATATACTCGCTTCATTTTTCTGATCCACAGCAGTAATTGAGTATCTATAACCAAGAATCACAAAAGTGTGCCAGGTTTATCGCCATACAACAGGTCGTTGCTGTTCTCATGAAACAGTAGCAAAGTTTGTTTAATGTCATCTCCCGTCCAGTCAATTGGTGCGAAACGATGCGCTAGCTTCCCTAACGGAAATCGGCAAAACCCAACATCGTGCTGCGCGGGTAACGACTCCTGATATGGTGGGCGAATGGCTGCCCTGGGTGCATATTGCCATCGGCAACTTCAAAGAGTTCCTGTTGGACAACTTATCACAGTGTATCTTCCAAGGTATCTGTAGGAGTCTCAATGAGTTCTGCTATCGTTCAATCGGCGCATGTGTGAAGCCGAGTTACCACTACGGCTTCTTAAGGCTTGCCTGATGTACACTCAGATTAAACCGAAAATGGTATTGAGGCACATATTTAATAATTTGAACGATTCAAGATGGTCAACTTAACCATATTTCTTCCGGTTACGTCGGCGGCGGCTATGCGCGCGCTTCGCTTCGGCTTCAGTAAGTGGCGCAGGTTTTTTGTCTGCGTAGGGGTTGTGTCCGACTTTAAAATCAACGCGTAACGGCGTGCCCTTCAGTTTGAAAACCTCACGGAAAGTATTTTCTAAATAGCGCCGGTAAGTTTCTGGAACATGATTGAGCATGGTGCCATGCACGATGATGAGCGGCGGGTTGGAGCCACCCTGATGAGCATAGCGCATTTTTGGGCGCGACATGCCGCCGCGCGGTGGTGGATGTTTCTCGATCGCCGCAATCAATGCACGTGTCAATTTGGGAGTTGATAAATCGGCCATGGCTGCCGCATAGGCTTGGTCAATCGAAGGCAATAGATTTTTCATGCCGCTGCCGTGCAGTGCCGAAATATAGTGCAATTGCGCAAAGCTCAGGAAAGCCAATTTTCGTGCCAATTCGCGTTTAATAGTGTCGCGCTGGTATTCATCCAAGCCATCCCACTTATTCACCGCGATGACCAACGCGCGCCCTGTTTCCAGTATAAATCCGGCAATATGCGCATCCTGATCAGAAATCTCATTTTTTGCATCCAATATCAGCACCGCAACATTGGCATCTTCGATAGCTTGCAAGGTTTTGATGACAGAGAATTTTTCGATGGTTTCAAACACATGACCACGGCGCCGCAAACCTGCCGTGTCGATCAATGTATAGTGTTTGTCCTTATGCGCAAAATCGATATAAATGCTATCGCGTGTCGTTCCCGGTTGATCAAATGCGATCACTCGCTCTTCACCCAGTATTGTGTTGATAAGTGTCGATTTCCCGACGTTGGGACGGCCGACGATCGCAATTTTTGGATACTTACTTTCGGACGGGTCTTCTTCGATATCCGGAAAATCCGCTAACGCATAATCGGCCAGTTCCTTGATATTGTCGCCATGAATCGCTGACACCGCGCAAGGATCACCCAGACCTAGCTCATAAAATTCAGCGGTAACGACGGCTGTCGCCATACCTTCCGTTTTATTCACAACCAGCAGAATTTTTTGCCCGGATTTGCGCAGTTGCTCGGCAATAATTTTGTCATGGGCCGTCACGCCTTGCCGGCCATCCACAATGAACAGTACTCTATCCGCCTCGTCAATCGCCTGCAACGTTTGCTTGGCCATCGCATGCAATATGCCTTCTTTAACAACCGGCTCAAAGCCGCCGGTATCCATCACCAGATAGGGTTTGTCCCCTATCCTGCCTTGACCGTAATGACGATCCCGTGTCAAACCGGGGATATCAGCAACGATGGCATCGCGGGTGCGGGTGAGGCGGTTAAACAAGGTTGATTTGCCAACATTAGGGCGACCAACCAAAACAAGTGTGGGTTTCATGATTTTTTGCTGCCAGTGCTGTACACGCTCGGTGTCATTAAATGGAAAGAGTACATATCGTGTTACCAGAATCCAGATGAGTCGTTAAGATTCAGAGAGACTTACAAGAACTATTCGCAGGTCGTAAAAAAACTATCTGCGTTGCCGCTACGGTATTAGAAACAGATTAAAAATGCTCATTCATTAAGTATAAACTGAGCTTGTTCGCCGATTTTTTCCTTGCATCAACTGCCCTCGAATAGGCTTTTCAATGGACTGCTAGAATTGCGTCGTACTAAAAGCGTAAACACCGCCCTTTGCTGTCTGCACTACAAACCCGTCAGGCAATAAACTCGCCGAGTTCTGAATAACACTGCCATCGGTGGTTGAACGCGCCACCAACGCACCATCATAATTCCGTAATAAATTGACATACCCTTGATCATCCCCAACCACAATATATTGCCCTTGAATGATAGGTCTTGTTAGCTTTTTACTACCTAACCGGCTCTGTTTCCACATGCTGGCACCGCTAAGCAGTTCATAAGCAGCAACGACACCTTTCTCTTCGGTGACATACACATAGTCATTGTCCATAGCCAAACCGGCGCTGCTGGAGGATTCACGTGCCCAGATTTGCGCACCATCATTAATCGCAAAGCAGGCGACGCGCCCCTGGTATGCTGCTGCACAGACGAATCGATTGTTAACCACCGGTGCGCTGGTAATATCAGTCATACGTTCCAGTTCAGTAACGCCACGCGGTTGTGAAACGGCGACTTCCCAGCCAATGTTGCCATTAAACAGACTCATGGCCACCATTTTCCCGCCCGGGAAACCGGCAAACACAGCACCATGTGCAATCGTTATTCCAGCGGTACTCCGCACAGTCAATGAAGGTGTTGCACCCTGATAAACCCATTTACGCTTTCCATCAATGGCATCGAGCCCAAATATCCGGCCATCGACAGTACGCACAACGACAATATTATTTTGTACTTGCGGTGTACTGAGAATTTCACTGGTGACCGATGCTTGCCATAACATATGCCCCGATTCGTTATATGCAAGTAATTCGCCTTTAAATGTTCCTATCAGAATCAGTCCCTCACCAATCCCAACGCCCGCAGAAAACTGATTTTTCGTTTTGACTTGCCATAGCTCTTTTCCGCTAGACGCGTCATACTTGGTCAGCTTTCCTCCTTCATCAGCGATATATGCTGCGCCATTGTCATAAGCGGTATAAAAGGATGCGATATGATTCTCACCAACTTTATCTTTCCATTTCAAAGGAATTCGATCCGCCGCCTTTAAAGCATCGAGCTCTTCTTTTTCATAAACGATGACTTCTTCTTTGACTAATATATCGGATAGCTGTGTACTCATCGATTCAATGATACGCATATCAAAGGGATTCATCGTGCTGCCACAGCCTGAAAGCAGCAGGGCAGATATCATCCAATATCGTAAGGATTGCCAAGATCTGGCAGAGTTCAACAGAAAAGTCACTTCTTAATAATCAATCAGAATCGCCTAATCCATCCAGTTTCATTTGGACAATATTGAAATAATTGTTACTTTTGCTTAACTTATCGATAGCGGTTTGATAGCTTAGCCGTGCTTCAGAAATTTTCTTTGCCGCCACCTGAATGTCACCTTTACGATCCCAATATAATCCTGCAAAAGATTCCCCGTGCCCAGCGCTCAATAGCCGTAATGCTTCGTCGTATTTTCCTTCGTCCAGTAAAATACCCGACATTCTTAAGCGCGCCACATCGTGTAATTCTGTTTCTTTCGCATGATCAATAATCCATTGCAAATTCTGTATCGCACGTTTATGGTTGCTTGCTTGCACATCGGCTTGTGCGGCAATCAACGCGGCACGCGGCGAATAGCCGCTGGATGGAAATCCTTCTGTGAGCAATTGCGCCGCATCATTAATTTTAGCTGGGTCATTTGACGATTGGATTTGCCGCACTAGGTTATATAAATCGGCTGCTTGTTGTGCCTGTTGTTGTTGATAATACTTCCAAAGCTGCGTGCCGCCAGTCGTTACAAGAATGACTGTTAAGACAACAGTAATCGCGGTACCAAACCTGTCCCACCAGGCCTTGAACCCGTCCATTTTTTCCCGTTCTTCAAAACTATAAGTTGCCATTATATCTTCCTGAATAAATGCTAAATGTTATGAACACAGAATTGACTAGAAATTGCAATTTACCGTGAAAAATATCGAAGTAGGATACTAAGAAGGTTTTTTCCTGATTAAGTCAGTGACCCTATCCAATTTAACGCTCGCTTGCTCGATAGGCTCGCGTAGCGGTTTAATAGTAACTTCCTGCGCATTCACTTCATCATCACCAATAATCATTGCATAACAAGCCCCTGTGGCATCCGCTTTCTTCATCTGAGATTTGAAGCTGCCGCCCCCGCAATGTAATATAACATTGAGTCCTTCATCGCGCAGTGATTCAGCGCATTTCCAAGCATAGTCGACCACTTGTTCGCCATGATGAACGATATAAATATCGGGTACAGGTTGCATGATCGCCTTTCCGCATTCCTGCATCAGCGCCAGTAAACGCTCTATACCCATCGCAAAGCCACACGCAGGGGCAGGTTTCCCGCCGACTTGTTCCAGCAAACCATCGTATCTTCCTCCCGCACAAACAGTTCCTTGCGCGCCTAACTTATCGGTTACCCATTCAAATACCGTACGGTTGTAGTAGTCAAGTCCTCTGACCAAACGTAAATTAATATCAAAATTAATACCTTGCTCGCGTAGCGTATGCTGCAATGACTCAAAATGGACGCAAGATTCAACGTCCAGATCATCAATTAATTTTGGCGCACTCTTTATGATTTCCTGCATTCTGGGATTTTTGCTATCGAGTATGCGCAATGGATTGGTATGCAGACGTCTTAATGAATCTTCATCCAAGCTATCATGATGCTGCTCAAAATATTTGATCAGCCGGGAGCGATGTAATGCACGCGATTCAGCATTTCCCAATGTACTGATTTCAAGACGTAAGCCAGAGATTCCCAGTAAATCCCACAAGCGTGAACACATGACAATCAATTCCGCATCAATATCCGGTCCCGCAAAACCCAATGCTTCGACACCCACCTGATGAAATTGCCGGTAACGCCCTTTTTGCGGCCGCTCGTGCCTGAACATCGGGCCGGCATAAGAAAGTCTTTGCGGACCAGCATACAATAGATTATGTTCGATGACAGCCCGCACACAAGATGCTGTACCCTCAGGCCGCAAAGTCAGACTGTCATTGTTGAGATGGTCAATGAAGGTATACATCTCTTTTTCAACAATATCAGTCACTTCACCAATAGAACGGATGAATAAATCGGTTTGTTCTACAATGGGCGTTCGTATATTCCGGTAGCCATAGGCAGCGAGCCATTGCTGCACCATCTGTTCAAAATATGCCCAAAGATAGGATTCGTCCGGAAGAATATCATTCATCCCGCGAATTGCTTTAACTCCAATAGTCATCAGACAGTTTTTCTCGGATACTTTTCACTAACATATTTATCGACGATCTGACGGAATTCGTTGGCAATATTGTCGCCTTTTAACGTCACTGTTTTCTGCCCATCTACAAATACCGGAGCAACCGGAATTTCACCGGAACCTGGCAAACTAATTCCTATATTCGCATGCTTGCTTTCACCGGGGCCATTGACGACACAGCCCATGACAGCCAGCGACATGTTTTCAACCCCATCATATTGTTCACGCCACACGACCATTTCATCACGCACATAGGCTTGAATACTCTCTGCAAGTTCCTGAAAATACGTGCTGGTGGTACGGCCGCATCCAGGACAGGCAGCCACCAGCGGTACGAATGCACGCAATCCCATGGTTTGCAGAATTTCTTGCGCGACAATCACCTCGCGCGAACGGGTTCCACCCGGTTCGGGTGTTAATGAAATGCGGATTGTATCTCCAATTCCCTCTTGCAGGAGTATTGCCAATGCCGCTGTAGATGCCACAATACCCTTGGATCCCATACCTGCTTCTGTCAATCCCAGGTGCAGTGCATAGTCGCAACGTGCAGCCAAATCGCGGTAAACCATGATCAAATCCTGAACACCACTTACTTTACAAGACAAAACAATTTTATTGCGGTTAAGACCAATTTCCTCGGCCCTGGCAGCGCTTTCCAGTGCTGAAGTGATTAATGCTTCCCGCATAACATATTTGGCATCTTGTGGATTACTGGAAGCTGCATTCTCATCCATGATACGCGCCAGCATTTCCGGGTCCAAACTTCCCCAATTGACCCCAATTCGCACCGGCTTGTCATACTTACAAGCTGTTTCAATCAAGGTGGCAAATTGCTCATCGCGTTTCTTACCCTGGCCGACATTTCCAGGATTGATGCGAAATTTTGCCAAAGCCTTCGCACAGTCAGGATAACTGGTCAATAGTTTATGACCATTGAAATGGAAATCGCCTACCAAAGGCACATGGCATCCCATATCGTCCAGTCGTGCACGAATTTCCGCTACCGCGCTTGCTGCTTCCATTGAATTGACTGTGATACGGACTAATTCAGATCCAGCGCGCGCCAACTGTGCAACCTGTTCGGCTGTAGCAGTTTTGTCAACTGTATCTGTATTGGTCATTGATTGCACTACGACTGGCGCACCACCACCCAGCATCACTGTACCAACCCGAACACCTACGCTAGATCGGCGATTTGTAGAAATACTATTTTCAGACATAATTTAACTGTATTGAGATCAAAAATGATTACAAGCGCATTTATTCAAGCGTGAAACGTGCAGTTCCATCTTGCCGCTTGTAAGAAGCCATATCAATTATTTTGTCATTATAGGTGAGATTAACTGCAGATGCATTGCCTATAACAATCGATAATGGTCTTTTACCCGTGATAACTTGTTCACTACCACTCTTCTTGAGCTGCTCGAACAAGGAAGCGCCTGTGCCATCAACTACTTTAATCCACGAATCCCCAGTCAGTTGAAAATATAAATTACCTGAGTCCCTTGGTGTTGCAGTTGATTTCTCGTCTCCCTGAATAACGGGTTTGTTTTTTGCTTGAATAGCCTCAGTTTTTGTGTCTAATTCCGCTTCTGAACTTTTCTCGTCATTGATTTCTGATTGCTGATTGGTTTGAGAATTGATTGCAGTTTTCGCAGTTCCCGGCAATGGTAACTGAATTTCTACAGAGGCTGTTCCAGATTTAAATTTTGCCACATCACTTACAGAATTGGTCTCAGGCGTTTTAATCCAGATATCATTCACAAAAATAAAATAAGCACCTGCAATGATAGTAAAAAAAATGATAGCCGTGGTTAATCGATTGTTGCCTGAATTTTCCCGGTTTGAAGAAAATGATATTTGTTTATTCTTAAACGGTGTCCGTTCATAGGTTGATATAACCGGGGTGGATTCAGGAAGCAATTGCAGTAGAGGAATTGGATCTAACTGAACCAGATTGGCATAATTACGAATAAAGCCGCGTAAAAAAGTACGTCCCGGTAGCTTCTCATAATTTTCTTTCTCTATCGCTTCGATCTGTAACACCGAGAGACGTAATTGCCGAGAGACGTCTTCGACGCTCATGCCTTTCATTACTCTGGCTTTGCGCAATAAATGCCCAACACTTTGGACAACGCTCGCAGAATCAATGTCACTTAATTCATTTCTTTCCGGTTTATGTTCAATGTGGGTATACATATTTTTCTGAATACTATTGTCCTCAATTTGCTCGTTTTGATGATTGTCCAGATTGGAGGAAGCCATACCCAAATCAATGTTCTGCGTGGCGGACAAAGAATCTATTCTGCTTTCTTCTGTCTTTAGTATATTTTCGCTCGTTGCTTGATCTTTTTGAATTTTGCCAGTGTCATTATGCAGCATATGACCTTCCGTTCCAGCATTTAAATTAATATTATTGGATTTAATCTCTTCAGGAAGCCGATCATCATTGCTGTTTTTTTCGTTCATCGTATTCATTATCTGATCTTTCCTTCTCGAATCACTGCTGCTTCTTTGGACTCAGGGAAATGCTTCTGCAGCTGAAAAATATAACTACCAACAGCCAGTTGATTACCCATTGCTTGCTCGATTTTTATCGCCAGTATCAGACTCTCCGGTGTTGGTGAATTATTTTTCTGAAACAGAGCAAGCTTCGATTGTGCTTCGGTTAAATTACCACGTTGAAAATCTGTATCAATCAATCCAATCAGTGCAGGTGAATAATTAGGCTGGATGGATAACGCCTTCTGAAAAAATTGCTGGCCTTCGTTGTATTTTTGACGCTTAATTTCACAGATTCCCGCATTGGTATAGGACATTTCCGGCGTTGAATACAGTGGATCTATGGCAGCTGTCATAAAATGACTAATGGCTTGATCCATACGTTGAGGAAAACGCTGACATAAAAACCATCCATAATTATTGTGTATCTCGGGGTTTTTGGGCCCCTTTCGGATTGCTTGTTCAAAATTATCCAGCGCTTTACTGTTTTCATTTAGAGTCATGTTAATCAGCCCCAGTACATTATATGCAAGCGCATAATCCGATTGAGCCTTTAAGGCTTCAGTGACTTCTTCTAGCGCGACATCCAGCTGTCCCCGATGAAAATATTCCGCAGCTAATTCTGTGTGGATTTTTGCACTCTGAAAAGCCCGCTCTGCATTGGCTTGAACCGACATCCCATTGTCTATCGGTTGTTGCACACAAGCACCTAGCCCTAAAATAAGCATCAATAGAAAAACAATTGACAGACTTCTTTTCACTGAATCGCCTCTATCCTCACAGCCGCTGTACGACGCGTTTTATCTTTTACTTGACCTGCGAGCTGACCGCAGGCGGCTGCAATATCATCACCGCGGGTTTTTCTAACCGTTGTAACAAGCCCGGCTTGCATTAACACATCACGAAAAACACGCACAGTTTCTGCTGTAGAACGCTTAAAATCAGACCCAGGAAACGAATTAAACGGAATTAAATTAAATTTACAGGGTGTATCGTGCACCAATGCAATAAGTTCACGCGCATGTGTAATACTGTCATTAACACCCGCCAACATCACATACTCAAAAGTAATAAAATCTCGAGGTGCTGCCAGCAAATATCTCTGACAGGCAGCCAATAATTCCTTAATAGGGTATTTTTTATTAATAGGCACCAGTTGATCGCGCAAAGCATCATTCGGCGCGTGTAAAGATATGGCCAGGGCAACCGGGCAACGTTCACGTAACCGATCAATCGCTGGCACCAATCCCGAAGTACTCACGGTAACACGCCGCCGCGAAAGTCCATAAGCATGATCATCCAGCATCAAATCCAGCGCGGTAACAACATTATCAAAATTAGCCAACGGTTCACCCATGCCCATCATTACCACATTGGTAACAGCTCTATTTGTATGGGCTGGCATATTATCACTCACACTCGATCGCAGTGTCTTGTTTGCAATCCATAACTGCCCAATAATCTCGGCAACTGTTAAATTACGATTGAACCCTTGCTTACCCGTAGAACAAAAAGTGCAGGCTAAGGCGCATCCAACTTGGCTTGAAACACATAAAGTTCCACGATTTGCTTCCGGTATAAAAACAGTCTCTATGCCATTACCCGCACCAACTGCTAGCAACCATTTTCGCGTTCCATCTGTCGCTACATAATCAGTGATAATCTGTGGAAATTCAATGACCGCTTGCACTGCAAGTTTCTCACGCAAGCCTTTAGCCAGATCACTCATCGCATCAAAATCGGCAGTACCATATTGATGAATCCAACGTAGTAGTTGCTTTGCACGAAAAGGCTTTTCACCAATACCAGTGCAAAAGTCCACGAGGCCTTTACCATCATAATTTAACAGATTGATTGTCACTATTCAGAGACTAATGATCATTAACGGGGAAAAATACTTAATGAGGGAAAGAAACAAGCAATCTCGACCGCAGCAGTTTCTGGTGCATCCGAACCGTGAACTGCATTAGCATCAATACTATCTGCAAAATCGGCACGAATAGTCCCTTTTTCAGCTTTTTTTGGATCTGTTGCACCCATTAAATCTCGATTCTTTTTAATGGCTTCATCCCCTTCTAAAACTTGCACCATGACAGGACCGGATGTCATGAATTTAACCAGATCGCCAAAAAAAGGACGTGCGCGATGCACTGCGTAAAATTGCTCTGCTTCAGACTGTGATAAATGCATCATGCGTGCTGCAATAATTTTCAAACCATTTGATTCAAAACGAGAATAGATCTGTCCAATTACATTCTTCGCAACAGCATCTGGTTTAATGATGGATAGCGTTCTTTCAATTGCCATTAAATACTCCAATAAATTAATAAATTAAACATTATATTTTAACAAAAAAATACATCCAGAATTCGTAAAAACATAGCATATTGTGTTAAAGATAGATTATTTTGTCTAAATAGTATTAACACAGCAACCCGATATTTTACAAATTTGTGCGCTACTCACTATGGATTGATCGAGTGAACTGAATAACCTTGCTGTTTCCAATCTCCAATACCTTCACGGTAGTAAAAAATATTTGACCAGCCCCAATCAATCGCTTTTTTGATCGCAATTGAACTGCCCATACATAAAATGCCATTGCAATAAATAACAACAGGCTCACTCTTTTTTACAATGACACCTAAATTTCGCTCATCGAAATCGTTTTTGATAGAAAGGTGGTAGGCCCCCGGAATATGTCCCATTTTAAAATCATCAAGCCCCTGACATCGATAAAGTGATAACCTTCGTCGAACAATAATTTCGCTGTTACAGTACTTACTGTGCGAGCACCTTCAATTTTTTCTGGTGCCAAATTATCGGCTTCTGACGTATTCACGAAACAGAATAACAAAATCAGCTGTGGAAATAAGATTCTTTTCATTACCCTCGCTATTATCGTATCACTTAATCTCATGGTTAATTTCTGGTATAGGATTATTCAAAACCAAACTGTAGTGCTTACAATACTTAATCAGATTTATGGCAATCTCGAAAATATTTCTTATTTTCATAATATATTTCACTATTATTATCTTCAACCCAGCCTGGATAACCCAAGAGTGGAACAGGCGTCAAATCAGAATTTGACGATAAAACTTGTAATAAAAAAGACTCTAATATTGAATCGATTAAATGTAATTGCTTTATCAATGTCTGCGTGAAGAATGCTTCTTTAACATTAAAAATAATTCCTTTACCCGTCATTCCAACATAAGGATTCAATGCTTTCTCATATAACCCGTGACCAAAAACAAAAAACCGCATTGATAACAGCGTTCCTTTACGTTGTCGCCAAAATAATTCCTTCCATTCAAAATCACTTAGTAATTGAATTAACGTTTTCTCGCTGCTCACAACAATTACACCGGATTCATCAAAAAGCGTTGCTGCATCCCTTAACGCACAGCGATGTTTTATCTTGTTTGCTGATTCAAATAATTGAGCCTGATAATGCAATTGATTAAGTGCCGATTTTGCTCGCGGGAATGTA
Source organism: Nitrosomonas sp. (assembly GCF_019752415.1). Classification (GTDB taxonomy): domain Bacteria; phylum Pseudomonadota; class Gammaproteobacteria; order Burkholderiales; family Nitrosomonadaceae; genus Nitrosomonas. The sequence continues at coordinate 1,659 of NZ_JAIEME010000060.1, read as the reverse complement.
TGCCATACCAAGGCGTTAAAAAAATCATGCCAGTTCTTAGCCCTTGTTTGTATTTGACCAGTGAGATAAATTCTCGATTCATAGTTTTGCTCAAAACATTGCCTTCCAGTGCCCTGAGGTACAAAGCAAATTTTCTTCTCAGATTGAGTAAGAACTTGTTGATTTTGCAACAACGCTAGTTTGTTTAAGTGAGTATGCTCAGGCCAAAATACACAATTTGCAAAATACTCTTTCAAATGCAGAAACGGTTCAAACATGGGTGAAAGATCCACAAAATTTGGATTCCAATCATGCGTGTTCATGCTTGGTTTTGAGCATAGTTAAAGGATATGTTGATAAAAATATGCCTGAGTAATTAATGATTATTAATAAGCGAATCGTTTTTCACATTTTCTGCACGTAGTAGCCTCAAATGTTCCAAGCCAAAGTGAATAAATGCAAGCGCTGTAAAAATTGGAGCCAGTAGATTAAGTATCGGTATAAATTGAAATAGGCCTGTCAATAAACCTAGTCCCCATAGTGAATATCTGTTTGATGCACAAATTGTCTTAATTTCTTGTTTACTAGCATGTTCAGATAACGCGTCATATCGAAACAATTGTTGGTTCATAAAAGCTGTTGCTATAAAAGGAATAATAATTCCTGCCCCAACTGCCCATAATGGCACTGTAATGACCCAAATCAGTATAAAAATGCCGCTGGCAAGTATTGCATTAATGATACTGCCGCTCAGGGTACCGCCGTACTCTCGTTTAAGTTCAGGAAAAGAACGTTTAGCAACCAGCTTGACGAGTGCCGGCATTACAAAAATAGTTGTGATCAGCAAAGTGGTTATTATCACGAGCGGGAAGAACAAGATTATATGAATCGTGCTTTGTATACCAGAAGTAATCCACCCAGACTCCATATTTTGTAGCCATCCGCCAATACCAATCTCATTCAGCACCAGAAGAATCAGCTCAGAAAAACTATCTTGAAAAATGAGGCTAATAATAAGCCAAAGCAATGTCGAAACTAAAATGGGCCAAATGATAATCCATGCGATCTTAAAACGAAGCAAATCGCGGAATGCACTTGCAGTTGCTTTAAAAATAAAAGACATTTAAATTGCCAGTAAGTAAAGTAATATGTAAGCTAAAAACAATTATTATCTACGATATGAATATGATTTACTAGGCACATCGTTTTTAACGGGTATGTTAAGGTTACTCAACTTTAAACACCCAACTCCATTCCCGTGTCACCCAAACGGTGACACAAATTAGGAATGAAATGAATGAAACTGATATCGCTTGCTGTTGACAGTGCTGCTACACCCGTAATCTTGGGTCGCCGAGCTGTTTGGAGAAGGTGAATATCGAGGACTTCCAGTTCAAACTGTCCCTGAAAGCAAATCCGGTAAATTCCATGTGCAGTCACTGCGCCACCAGACCGCCGATCAATGGTTGTTTGTCGCGGCGAGGACAGAACGGGACACAATCGGTAACACATACTTCCTGCCCGCCCTACCCAGCACGCTGACGCCTGAATCGCCCCGGTATTTCCGGAGATAAAATGGTTTGAGAGGAGGAAGAGATGAAAAACCAAATCAGTTATTCACCGGAAGTACGAGAAAGAGCGGTAAGACTGGCATTTGAGCAGCAAAAGGGCATGAATCGC
>NZ_JAIEME010000053.1 GCF_019752415.1 Nitrosomonas sp. | reverse complement strand
TGCTCCTGGCGAGATGGTTAAAACCGTGCGTGTCAGTTTGCTTGGCGGCACAACTGCTGAAGCTGCTGAGAGTTTCCAGCTTGTTTTGTCCTCGCCCAGCGCCAATGCCACCATTGTAGATGGCTCCGCACTTGCCACTATCATCGATAACGACGCACCCTCCGGTACACCGGTGGCATCTATTACGGATGCCATTGTAGACGAGGTTGACCAAACTGCTACAGTCACAGTGATTCTTAACAAACCCAGTACCAGCGGTGTTACGTTTGATGTGGCCGGACAAAATGTCACAGCGGGCAATAACAGTGATTTCCGCAATTTGCAAATTGGAAAGATTGCATTTGCTCCAGGTGAAACTGCAAAAACAGTAATATTTGGATTACTGAACGATACTCGGATTGAAGGGACGGAGCTGTTTGATGTGGTATTAACCAATCCTGTCGGGGCTACTTTAGGAGATGCGCGTGCGCATGCCATTATCGCTGGTAACGATAATGCTGCCGTTGCTTCTCCGGTACTGCATTTGGCTAATGTCGTAGCATCCGAAGATAAAGGATACATTGACTTTTTGGTGACCCTGGCAGCGCCTAGTAGTGCTGGCGCCAGCATAAACTACAGTACTTCTGCGGGCACTGCTATCTTTAATTCGGATTATATCCACACTACTGGAACGCTGGCTTTTATTCCCGGTGAAGTATCCAAAACAATCCGGGTTACTTTGATAGATGATGCCAGCGCGGAAGCCTCGCTCGAAAACTTTACTCTCAACTTAAGCGGTGCCGTTAATGCCACCATCGGTACAGCGTCGGCGACGGCAACCATCATAGATAATGAAAGCGCAGCGCCAGGGGCGCCTATTGCGCTAGCAGGCACTCCTGGAAACGATATTTTACAAGGCACTCAGTTTTCTGATGCCATGACAGGCGCGGCGGGTAATGACACTTTTAACGGCGGTGAAGGCAATGACAGTATGACCGGAAGCGGTGGAAACGATATCTACATTGTTGAAAATGCTGGCGATACTTATACCGAAGGAGCCGGTGGCGGTAACGATCAGGTGATCAGTTACTTAGCAACGCATACGTTGAGTTCCAACGTTGAAGGACTGCAACTGGCAGGTACGGCAACTGCAGGAGTCGGTAATAACCTTGCTAATACGATTACTGGAAATAGCAAAAATAACACGATTGATGGCGGTTCCGGTAATGACATCCTGAATGGGGCTACGGGTTCCGATAATATTACTGGTGGTGCTGGTGTTGATTTCTTTGTGTTTAGTTCCGCTCTGAATGCGGTCACCAATGTCGATAGTGTTGCGGATTTTAGCGTTGTTGATGATACCATCCGATTGGAAAATGGTATTTTTACCCTATTCACGGCAACCGGTGCCATTTCAGTTGATACCTTCGTTTCTGGCCCAGGCGCAATTGCATTGGATAGTAATGATTTCCTGATCTACGATAATGCAAGTGGAAACCTCTATTATGATATCGACGGTAATGGTGCGAACGCTCATGTAGTTTTTGCAACATTGACAGGAATACCTGTCCTAACAGCAGCGGATTTTGTAATTATTTAACTTCATAACCGTATCCTCGGAGAATTGTTACGGGGATACGGGGTAATTGCTGCATCTGCTAAACAGGCTGTTGAAAAACTCGCCCGGTTGGGTAAAATTTGACAAAACCTATTCGCTACAAAAATTAAGCGCGGAATTGAGTACACTCAACGACAGCTTTTTAGGGAAACGCTGATTTATTTGAACCCATTGGTTTGAGTTGATGAAGTTTTCTAGGAGCCTGTCGGACATAAGCAATCGTAGCGAGCTGAGTGGGAGAGCGAGTGCGGATTTTTTCAATTTTTAGGCGTATGGTGAGACTATGCAATGAAAAATTCAGGAAATATGAACCGCTATCCCATTGGCGCGGTAGATTGACCTTAAGTCCGACAGGCTCCCAGAATGCATCATGTTGATAATGTAGGATAAGCAGCTTGCAATCAAGCTTTTATGAACTGAAATGTTCGGTCAAGAAGAAACTAACACGGTGGGGACTGAAATTGAAGCGGCAACTCCCTGGGCATCTATGACAAGCACCCTTTCTCCATACTATTCGAGACATTCGCAAAATACATGCCTCTATTGAGGCACCTTTAATTCAGTTTTTTCGTGAGTAATAAAGTATTTTTTTGTGTTTTTCACAAAAATTCCATAGATAATTGCCTTAACAGGCCGTTGAAAAACTATCTGCGTTGCCGTTGCGGTGTTAAAAACAGACTCAAAATGCTCATTTATTAAGCATAAACTGCGTTTTTTCGCCTGTTTTTGCCTTGCATCGGCTACCTCGAAAACGTTTTTCAACAGCCTGCTAAGCCGATCATTATCGGGTTAGATGGACGGATTATCCCTATGACTGTGCCTGCTCTGCAGGTCGACCTACAATTTTAGCAACCTTTTCAGGTTGTGTATGCCATGGCTTGTAAAATATGGCAGGCATGTGCTTTGGCTTTGCCCCGGTAACGTGGCACCTGGGCTCCAAACCAGCGTGCTTGGTTACCAAAGGTTCGCTTCACAACATACCGGATTTGGGAAATTAGGCTACTTGCGTAGCGATCGCCGCTGTGACAATGACCTGTTCTCCACTACCTGATTCTGAATGCCATTCTTAATGCTACGTTCTTCCAAGGCGTTGCGGTTATTCTGACAACGGTAAGCTTTGTCCGAATGTATTCGAGTACCTGGCTCGATTCAAATTCTTGAAGAAATTTTTACTAGAAATAGCCTTCAGATAACACCCAAGCTTTCCAGCCAGCGAGACACAGTAATGTAAAGAATGCAGCCACCATATCATCAAACATAACGCCAAAACCGCCTTCCAGATTGCGATCGTAGTATCGGATAGGCTGAGGTTTAACAATATCAAACAGGCGAAATAGAATAAATGCGGCTAACTGCCATGCCCAACCAGCTGGCGTAAAAAACAGAACCAAAAGAAATGCTACGGTTTCATCCCACACCATGCCGCCATGATCCGGATCACCTAAAGCCTTGCCGCTAAGACCGCATGCCCAGATGCCTACAATAAACATGATGTCTATCAATAATAAAAGATAAATTGGGCTGAGATAGTAATTAAGTAGCCAAAATAATGGAAATGCAACTAGTGTTCCCATCGTGCCCGGAGCGATGGGGCTTAATCCGACACCGCCTGAAAAAGCGATGAAATAGGCGGGATGACTGTATATTAAAGCAAAATCCGGTTGAAATTGGGTAGACTGGTCACTCGACAAGTCATAAGCTTTAGGCACTGAAGTGATCATATCCTTTGGTCTCCAATGTGATTACACTTCCCTTGGCATCTTTCACAATCAAACCCTCGCCTGAAAAAATCTCACCAATGCGGGTAAGAGGAATAACCAATTCAGCAGAAAGATTTTCAATTTTCTCGCGATTTATTTTCGGAGCTGTAAAGCATAATTCATAATCATCTCCGCCGGCCAATAAACAGCGCATTACCAGAGATTGCTGCAAGTATTTTTTTAATACCGGTGAACAGGGAATATCAGTCATATTAATGTAGGCTGCTTTTTCAGAAGCGGTCAGGATATGTCCCAAATCGGCGATTAACCCATCGGATATATCAATAGCGCTATGCGCCAAACTGATCAAACGTTGTCCTAGCTCAACCCTTGCAGCCGGTGTCAGTAACGCAGGCAAACATTCCGCAATCTCATTGGGTTCGAGAGTTATTTGCTGTAATTCATGATTAAGTGCCAAGGCAGCATCGCCTAATCGGCCGGATATCCAAATATCATCATCCAATTTGGCACCGCTACGGCGCAATGCTTTGCCTACTTCAACTTCCCCTATGATTTGCACACCGATATTCAATGGTCCGGAAGTTGTATCTCCACCGATTAACTCCACCTGATGCGAGTCGGCCAGTGCAAAAAAACCCGCACTAAATTCACTTAACCATGCTTTATTATGTTGCACCAAATTATCCGGCAACGTTAAAGCCAGTAATACCCACCGAGGCTTTGCTCCCATTGCAGCCATATCCGAGAGATTAACTGCTAAGGATTTGTATCCGAGTTTGTAAGGATTAGCGTCCGCAAAGAAATGTTTACTACACACCAGAGTATCCGTTGAGATAGCTAATTCTTTATTGTCAGTAGCTTTAATCAGTGCAGCATCATCACCAATTCCCAGTACTGCTTGAGTTGCAGTCCGTTTGAAATAGCGGCGAATAATATCGAACTCTGAACACACGCTGTATTAATACTAAACTTGATTTTTTGCTACCCTGGGTGCTGCAATCTCAACAGCACGCAATTGAATGGCCAATTTATCCAACACGCCATTCACATATTTATACCCATCACTGCCACCATAAGTTCTGGCTAACTCTATCGCTTCATTGATAATTGCGCGATAAGGAATCTCCAGATGATGCATTAATTCAAAAGTGCTCAATAATAAAATCGCAAATTCCACCGGACTTAATTCATTTAAAGGACGATCCAAACAGGGCTGGATACATTTTTCCAATCCCTCAACATCCTTGAGCACACCTTGCAGCAAGTTCGTGAAGTGTTTCTCATCAACATGCTTGAATTCTTCGGATTCTCGTAATTGTTGCTCAATAAAATTCGCTGCACCGCCAGCAACCCGCCACTGATAAACACCCTGCAAAACAAACTCGCGCGCAATCCGGCGGCGGCTTTTATGTTTATCCGTCTTCGGGCTTGTGTTGGAATTTGCTTCGGTCAACGTGCTACTCATAAATCGATTTCATCAATTTTTATATGCAAATTAGCCATTTCTAGAGCAACCTGCGCGGATTCCATTCCTTTTTGGCTCATCCTGGCAATCGCTTGATCATCATTATCCGTAGTCAATATCCCATTGGCGACAGGAATTTCTGTTTCAATCTGCACCATGATTAGGCCGCGTGCAGATTCGTTAGAAACGACTTCAAAATGATAAGTATCTCCCCGGATTACTGCACCTAACGCAATCAACGCATCAAACTGATCGGACAAAGCCATTCTTTTTAATGCCAGCGGAATTTCTAACGCACCTGGCACGGTTACGAGCAGTATGTTCGAATCTTGCACACCATTTTTCTTAAGCTCTGCCGTACAAGCACTGAGTAAACCTTCACCCACATCTATGTTAAAACGGCTCATGACAATGCCGATACGTAGATCTGTTCCATCCAGATTCGGTTCAAATTCAAGAATATCGTCATAGTACGGCATATCTGACTCCTGTAAGTCTATTGATTAATCGTGATCAATTCTTGATCACTTAAGATTTAAATTTTATAGCTTGGGCGTATCCACGTAACTGGTTACTTCCAAACCGAATCCTGTCACACTGGGCATTTTTCTTGGTGCTGACATCAATCGCATTTTTCCTACGTTTAGATCTTTCAGTATTTGCGCGCCAATACCGTGATCACGAAGGTCCGTCTTGATTGAGCCGGGGTAGCACGATTCCTTCAATTGAACGCGCTCGATCAATTTAGTTGGATTTTCTTTACGATGCAGTAGAACGATAACACCTTGCCCCGCTTCAGCAATTAATTTCATGGCATCATGAATGCTCCAGGAATGTGTATTGTCATCAATATCTAGCAGATCTATGACCGACAGCGGTTCATGCACGCGCACCAAGGTTTCCGTTGTTGGGTTTATGTTACCTTTTACCAAAGCCAAGTGTGTTGTATCGGCTATTTCATCACGATACGCTGTCAGCAGAAATTCTCCATGCAGCGTTTGAATTGCGCGCTCAGCAACACGCGTTACCAAGCTTTCAGTCTGGCTGCGATATTGAATCAAATCGGCTATCGCGCCAATTTTGAGTTGATGTTGATGTGCAAATTCTATGAGATCGGGTAATCTCGCCATGCTACCGTCTTCTTTCAATATCTCACAAATCACCGAGGCTGCTGTCAAACCGGCCATTCTGGCTAAATCACAACCGGCTTCAGTATGCCCCGCGCGAACCAGGACACCGCCTTTCTGGGCCATTAGCGGAAAAATATGCCCTGGTTGCACAATATCTTGTGGTTTGGCATCCGCTTGAACGGCGACTTGAATGGTACGTGCTCGGTCAGCGGCAGAAATACCTGTGGTTACACCGCTGGCTGCTTCTATGGAAAGCGTAAAATTGGTACCCAAGGGAGCACGGTTGGCTGACACCATCAAAGGCAAATCTAATTGGTGGCACCTTTCCTCAGTCAGCGTTAAACAAATCAATCCACGGCCGTGGGTAGCCATAAAATTGATAGCCTCCGGCGTCACAAAATCGGCAGCCAGAACCAGATCCCCTTCATTCTCGCGATCCTCTTCGTCAATAAGAATGACCATTTTACCCAATCTAAGATCGTCAATAATGTCTTGGATAGCACTGATTCTCATGTCTGTTTAACCCTGATTAACCTTAAATATTGAGTAGTCTTGCCACATATCGCGCCAGCATATCTGTTTCCAGGTTTACTGCCATTCCGGGGGAAAGTTCTTTTAAATTCGTCATTGCCAAGGTATGTGGAATAAGGTTAACAGAAAATTCATTATCCTCAATCTGATTCACTGTCAGGCTCACCCCATTGACGGTAATAGATCCTTTATGGGCAAGATATCGAAATATTGATTGCGGCGCTTGAATGATCAATTTAAAACTCTCCCCAATAGGCTCAAATCTAACCACTGTTCCAGTCGCATCCACATGACCACTGACCAAATGTCCACCCAATCGGTCAGACAAACGCATGGCCTTCTCCAAATTAACGTGTATGCCTACCTGATCCAGACCCTGTGTGCAGCTGAGCGTTTCCTGCGAAACATCTACCGTGAACAGATTGCCGGTTAACGTTCTGACCGTTAGGCAAACACCATTTACAGCAATACTGTCACCTGTCATGACATCGCTCAGATCCATTTCCTCAGCGGTAATCTCTAGAGACAACCCGTTATCGCTATATCCCTGGATAGAACGAATCTGCTTTATTTCACCCACTGCTTGTATGATTCCGGTAAACATCCCAATATGTTCTATAAGTTCAGGTATGACACGAATGATAGGATATGCATCAACGAATTGATAGCAATGTGACATGCAAGCTACAAATTTCGTATTTTTGTAAGTATACCTTGTAGTGCTTCAAGTAATGAAAGTAACGTTGCGAGGATCCAGGCGATGCATTGAGAAAACGATGATGATTGGCGCGCCCAACACGATTCGAACGTGCGACCCCCGCCTTCGGAGGGCGGTACTCTATCCAGCTGAGCTATGGGCGCTTTGGTGAACAAACTGTTATACCATTTACCGGCCGACAGGATAACTGCTTTTATAACTCTAGTCCAACTTGGATAATCCTTAATGCAATCATTTTGCAAACTTAACAGTGCCCACAGCTCGTCTCTAAAAAATCTTAAAACTATTCGAGATTCTTCGCTTCTGTTTCTGTTGAAACAGGAAAAATTTTAACAGTTTTCACAACCCGGTTTTTTGTTTGAATGATTTCCATCGGATAACCGGCAATATTTAGTCCGGTCCCTGCTTCGGGAATATCTTCAAAATATTCCAATATCAAGCCATTCAAAGTTTTTGGACCATCCAGTGGAAACTGAAAACTAAGTTTGCGATTTAATTCACGCAACAAGGTACTTCCCTCTACTATAATACCGCCATCTTCCTGCTTCAGAAAAGTGCTGGTTTGGGTCGGTGCTTGTGTCGTAAATTCTCCAATAATCTCCTCTATAATATCTTCCAGTGTAACCAATCCCATCCACTCACCGTATTCATCGACTACTAAACCGACTCGTTTCTGGTTCTCCTGGAATAATTGTAATTGTGAAAATAATGATGTTCCAGAAGGAATAAAATAAGGAGCACGCATGACTTTCTCGAGAGTGGCGGCCGTTATTTTTCCTCCCTGCATTTGGTTCAGTACTTTGCGCACATGAACAATACCGACAATGTTATCCATGCGTTCGCGGTATATCGGCAAACGGGTATGATGACAAGTCAACAATTGCGTATGGATAACATCATCATCCGCATTCAAATCAATCGCTTCGATTTGACTACGTGGCACGATCACATCGTCAACTGTAATGGTTTCAAGATCAAACAAGTTCAGCAGCATGCTTTGGTGCTTATGTTGTATGAAATGCCCGCCTTCTAACACCAGTGTTTTAAGTTCTTCCGTACTTATTTTCTGTTCAAGCTCGCCCTTCTTGGGCTTCAATCGGAACAAAATCAGCAATCCGCTGACAAATAAATTAACGAACCATACAATTGGATAGCAAATAGCCAGCAATGGCGTTAACACATAACTAGCCGCAAGAGCAATCCGCTCCGGATACGCCGCTGCGATGACTTTTGGCGTAATTTCACTAAATATCAGAATAGCAAAAGTAACGGCAATCGTTCCAATGAGTAATGCAAAGTCATCATGGGCAAAGAAAGTAGCAATAATGACAGCCACCAATGTTGCAGAAGCCGTGTTAAGTAAATTATTTCCCAGTAAAATAACACCCAGTAATCGATCCGTATTCTCAAGCAATTTTACCGTCAACCGGGCACCACGATGCCCTTGCTTGGCGAGGTGCCGTAAACGATAACGATTGATCGCCATCATGCTGGTTTCAGACAAGGAAAAAAAACCAGACAGGATCAATAAAAAAACCAATGCAGTCAGCATGATGTGCAGCGGCACGTCTTCCAAATAACACCTTTATATGTAATGAAAATTGTTAAAACCGATAAATAATAAAAACCCTAAACCATGTAGATGTCTATTTTGGATTCAAACAAATGTTTGTCAATAAAAAAAATTGTTTAACCAAACAATTGTTGCACACATTTATAGCATTAATTTAATCACTACCGAACCAACCGAGTTCCGGTTGGTTAAATTTGCAGCAGCATTTGAATTCCGATTATAAAAACCCAAGGCAGTTCATCAGCACTCCTACCCAACTCCAGTAACAAAAAACGAGGCGTTAACGAATCAGGGTTATCAAAACAAATTGAACAAGGTATTTGAAAATTGTTTGGGTTCTTGTAAACCTATTAATTTGAGCAGCGTTAATAACATCTCTTCTTTCTGATTCAAATTCTATGTCTGACTGCTCGAATCTAAATTGCAATAGTGCTAAAGATATCAAATTTCTTGAAATCAAGCATTTGAATGGCCCAAATATTTGGACTTATTACCCTACCCTCGAAGCAACGGTTGATATCGGCGAACTTGAAGATTTTCCTTCTGATACGATTCCAGGCTTTTATGAACGGTTGTCAGAATGGCTTCCGTCACTGATCGACCATCGTTGCAGTTATGAAGAACGTGGCGGCTTCTTACGCCGAGTAAAAGAAGGTACGTGGCCATGTCATATTCTTGAACATGTAACTCTGGAACTGCAAAATCTAGCTGGAATGCGTGGCGGTTTTGGCAGAGCTCGAGAAACCTCGGTACGCGGTGTATATAAAGTTGCATTAAGTGCCTGGCATGCAGAAATTACAAAAACTGCTCTGTACTCTGCGCGTGAATTGGTACTGGCCGCTATGAACTTCCAGCAATCTCACAACCCATCGTATGATGTCGAAGGGGCTATCAGACAGCTTCGGGGCTTGGTTGATTCACTCTGGCTTGGGCCTTCTACAGCTTGTATTGTAGATGCAGCTGTCGCACGTAATATTCCAGCTACCCGGCTCCTTACTAAAGGAAATCTTGTGCAACTGGGATATGGCGCTCGTTCCCGTCACATCTGGACCGCTGAGACAGATCGCACACCAGCTATTGCTGAAAGCATTTCTCGTGACAAGGATTTGACAAAAGCATTATTACAATCTTGTGGCGTCCCTGTCCCAGAAGGACGCATTGTTGGAAGTGCTGAAGCTGCCTGGGAAGCGGCGAATGAAATTGGCATGCCGGTAGTCGTAAAACCTTGCGATGGAAACCATGGGCGCGGCGTTTTTATTGAATTAAGCCGCCGCGAAGAAATTGAATCGGCTTATCACATGGCCTTGAAAGAGGGCACGGAAGTATTAGTTGAGCGCTATATTGCTGGGATTGAACATCGATTGTTAATCGTTGGCGGACGACTCATAGCTGCTACGCAAGGCGACTCGGTCTCAGTAATCGGAGATGGCGCTTCAACTATAGCTGAACTAATCGAATCTCAAATCAATTCCGATTCTCGCCGTGGATCAACGGAAGATCATCCGCTTAATCTAATCCGTCTGGATAATGCAGCACAAATGGAGATTGCTCACCAAGGCTATCACAGTGGTTCAATTGTACCAAGTGGCATCAAAGTTCTGATTCAGCGGAATGGTAATCACGCATTTGATGTAACAGATCAAGTTCACCCAAGTACTGCATCCATCGCATCACTCGCTGCGCGTATCATCGGTCTGGATATTGCCGGCATTGATCTAGTGACTAGCGATATTTCGCGCCCATTGAGCGATCAAAACGGTGCAATTGTTGAGGTAAATGCCGGGCCAAGCCTGTTGATGCATATTAAACCGGCAGTAGGTACACCTCGCCCTGTTGGGAAAGCAATAGTTGATCATTTGTTTCCCGATCAAGATAACGGTCGAATTCCTATCGTGGGAATTACGGGTAGTTATGGTAAGACAACAGTTGCTTATCTTATTGCCAGATTGCTTATTCTTTCAGGTAAACAAACTGGTCTGGCATGCAGCAATGGCCTTTATCAGGATTACAGGCAAATTGATAAAAACAACAGTGCCAATTGGGCAGCAGCTAACCGTACACTGATGAACCCGACTGTCGAAGCTGCCGTGTTTGAGAATGGCTTTGAATCCATACTCAATGAGGGGCTGGTATACGATAGCTGTCAGGTTGGCGTCATCACCAATGTTGATCCAGCCAGTCATTTTGGCCGCCATGGAATCGAAACGCTGAAACAAGTTTTTACTGTACTACGCACACAAGTTGATGTAGTAACGCCAACAGCCGCGGCTATCGATGATGTGGAAGAAGGTGTAAAGCTACCCATCGGTGTTGCAGTGCTCAATGCTAAGGATGAAATGTTGGTTGAGATATCCGAACTGTGTCATGGTGAGGTAATTTTCTTCAGCATTAACCCGGACTTGCCAGTAATTACTCAACATCGCGTCACCGGAACGGGCCATAAGCAAGGTAAACGCGCTGTGATAGTACGCAATAACACAGTCATGCTTGTTACCGGTGCTAATGAATTACCGCTGGTCAGATTGATGGAAATACCCGCAGCAACTGGCGCGCATAGCACGCATGAAATAGAAAATGTATTGGCAGCTATCGGAACTGCTTGGGCATTAGGTATTGAACCTGATCTTATACGTATCGGAATTGAAACTTTTGGTTTCAGTCAGGAAAAATATAGGCCAGAAAACCAGAATCTTCCAATCGGATTACAAACTCAAGGAATCAAGTTATGAAAGTTTTGCGTATTCGAGCATTGCGTGGACCAAATTTATGGAGTCAGCACACCGCTATTGAAGCTACTATCATTTGCAGTGGGTCCGAAAATAAGATTAATGCAATCCCTGGCTTTGAAGCACGATTACGTGAGCGTTTCCCTGAAATTGCTTCACTTCAACCTGCGGGTCATCATGAAACTGTTACGATAGCGCATGTACTTGAATTTGCCACACTCGGTTTACAAGTTCAAGCAGGTTGCCCGATAACCTTTAGCCATACTACTCTAACACCAGATGCCGATACCTATCGCGTCATAGTCGGTTACACGGAAGAAAAAGTTGGCAAACTTGCTTTTGAGCTGGCACAAGCTTTGTGTATAGCCGCCACACATGATACTGATTTTGATTTAACCGATGCTATACACCGCTTACGTAAGCTCAATGAAGATATACGCTTAGGGCCTAGTACGGGCGCTATTGTTCAAGCTGCCGTTGCGCGCGGCATTCCGTTCCGCCGCTTAACGGAAGGCAGTTTGGTGCAATTTGGTTGGGGTAGCAAGCAACGTCGTATTCAAGCTTCTGAAAGCGATAGGACCAGTGCTGTTGCAGAAGCAATTGTGCAGGACAAAGAATTGACCAAAACTTTGTTGCATGCAGCAGGTATACCTGTCCCTCTCGGTCGAGAGGTAGCGAGTGTAGAAGATGCCTGGGTAGCAGCTTGCGAAATTGGTGTCCCGGTAGTAATAAAACCCAAAGATAGCAATCAAGGCAAAGGTGTGACCGTTAATCTTGTTAGCGCAGAGCAAGTAAAAATGGCCTATATGATCGCAGCTGAAATCAGTGATAATGTTCTAGTGGAACGTTATATTCCCGGGCATGATTATCGCATGTTGGTTGTTGGTAACAAGCTGGTTGCCGCTGCGCGCCGTGATCCGCCACAAGTGATTGGCGATGGCGTGCTTAGCATTTATGAATTGGTAGCGCAAATTAATCGCGATCCAATGCGTGGAGAAGGGCACGTCACTTCATTAACTAAAATTCATCTGGATGAGATTTCCATAGCTCATCTGGCAGCACAGGGATTAACCGCTGAATCGATTCCGGTCAAAGGAATGCGAATTGTGTTACGTAACAATGCCAATTTATCGACAGGCGGTACAGCAACTGATGTGACCGATGATGTTCATCCTGAGTTGGCGGCGCGTGTGGTTGCTGCTGCAAAAGTAGTCGGTTTGGATATTTGTGGTGTCGATGTTGTCTGCGACAATGTTACGAATTCATTGGAAGAACAAGGCGGCGGAGTTATCGAAATTAATGCAGCACCGGGTTTGCGTATGCACTTGCAACCTTCTTTTGGTAAAGGGCGTGCAGTGGGGGAAGCAATCATCGATTACATGTTTCCTCATGGGCAAAATGCACGCATTCCGGTGATCTCAGTAACAGGAACCAACGGCAAAACAACGACAACGCGCCTGATTGCCAATATCTTAGAAAAAGATAACAAACGTGTGGGTCTTACGTGTACAGATGGTGTATACGTCGATGAGCAGTGTATCGATACCGGAGATTGTAGTGGCCCCCAAAGTGCGAGAAACATTCTTTTTCACCCAGATGTCGATGCAGCTGTCTTAGAAACTGCGCGCGGTGGATTATTGCGCGAAGGCTTAGGATTTGATCGCTGCCACGTTGCTGTTGTGACTAATATTGGTATGGGTGATCATCTTGGTATGGCTTATGTTAACACGGCGGAAGAGCTGGCTACGGTTAAACGCATTGTTGTGCAGAATGTAACACCGGGTACCGGTTTCGCTGTGCTCAATGCAGCTGATCCACTCGTCGCCAGCATGGCTGATCATTGTCCCGGCTCAGTTATTTTCTTTGCACGTGATAACTACCATCCGGTGCTAGCAATGCACCATGCGCAGCATAAACGTGTCATCTATGTAAAAGATGGTTATATTGTCGCTATGGGTGAAAGAGATGAATACCGGATACCATTGAACGAAATTCCACTGACAAAGAATGGCAGTATCAACTTTCAAATAGAAAATGTGATGGCTGCTGTTGGAGCCGGTTGGGCACTTGGATTGGATTGGGCGGTGATTCATGCTGGCGTAGCTGGTTTTGTAAGTAATGTACAGACCGCACCGGGTCGCTTTAATCTTTTCAATTACCGCAATGCTACCTTGATCGCCGATTATGGCCACAATCCGGATGCGATACAGGCACTTGTAAGCGCCATTGATAATATTCCATCAAAGCGACGATCAGTAGTTATTAGTGCCGCTGGGGATCGACGTGATGAAGATATTCGCCAGCAAACAAGGATTCTTGGTGACGCATTTGATGAAGTAGTGCTTTATCAAGATCAGTGTCAGCGTGGTCGAGCGGATGGAGAAGTGCTGACATTGTTACGAGAAGGTTTGGGTAGTGCCAGTCGTACTCAAAAAATAAGTGAAATTTTTGGGGAAGCACTTGCAATTGATGCGGCGCTATCCAATTTGCAGGATGGTGAATTATGTCTTATTTTGGTCGATCAGGTTGAGCAATCGCTTGGACAAATTAATAATCGTATCGCATTAGGCTGATAGGCCGATTGCTAAGTCATTTTCTGAATGACTTGGCAATCGACTAGAGATTACAGAAGGTGAGTTCAAATGTAACATCTCCTTCGTAAACTTTGTTTCTTTGACCTGATTGCGTGGGGATAAAGCGAATATTCAGAGCATATTTATTTGCGCTGATTTCAGGTACACATTGCAATTGGTCACTTAAGTTCAGTCTCAGCATATGTGCGGAATATTCCGAGCCTGTCTGCTGGAAAATGCCTCGATTTGCGACAACTTGCAAAGTTTTCCCACTTTTTCTTAATAGGTAAAGCACAATCCCAAATGCATTGCGTATGGGTTGAAATGGTGTTAACCATTCGTCAAAGTCTCTGTGCCGATGGACCGGGTCCAAATTCAACCAATAATGATAAGATGGCAAATCAAACACACAACAACCACCCGGAATCCCAATTCGCTGCTTGATCGTCATTAGCCATTCGTTCTCTCGTAAATGCTCCCCAACCTTTCCGGGAAAATCCAGCATTTCCCGGAAAGTAGTTTTAATATCATTGAGTACATTATCGAGTGCCGCCTCAGAAACATCCGGATTCCTGCGCAACATCTCAAGTATCTGTTTTTGTCGCTCAAGCTCTTGTAATAAATCTGATTTAATGTCTGCGCGACTGGTAATTTCAAGAACTTCAAATAGTGCGATAAGCGAACCATGATGCTCAGTAGCAGTATCTTTAGTTGAAAAGAAATCAATTCTATTAAATAAATCTTCAAGTCGCAGAAGGGTACGGATACGTTCATTAAGCGGGTGTTCGTAACAAATCACAATAGCTATGCATCCACAAGAAAGATTAGAGATATTAAATCTTGCTCTAGATAAGATTATTTCATAAAGAAATTAAATTTCCCAAATAATTTCTTAGCCGTTAAATCTCAGTATCCAGTTTATTCTCTGAAAGAATAAGATATTTATGATGCAGCTTAATTACCTGCGCTTTCAAGGAATCAATATCCTTATCGTTGATGATAACATCATCAGCTTTTTGTAAACGCTCTTTTCGCAAGACCTGCGCTGTCATAATTGCTATTACCTGTTGTTCAGAAAAATTGCTTCGTGCCATGGTACGTAAAACTTGCTGCCGCTCCTCACAATCAACGACTAGAATACGCTGAATAATATTGTTGTAATCATCCGTTTCAAATAGCAAGGGAACAACGACAATGATGTAGGAAGACTGGGTTTGTGCAATTTGCTGAACCGTTTCTTTCAGAATGAGCGGATGCAAAATATTTTCGAGCTTGAGTCGTGAGTCGCTATCAGAGTAAATTAGGCTGCGCATCTTTTCCCTATCCAAAGCACCATCCGCCGTAATCAAAGCATCTTGGAATGTATTTCGAATCAGCTTGATAGCTAACCCATGCGGCTGAGTTAATTTTCTAGCAATTACATCGGTATCAATGACGTCAATACCCAAATCTGAGAAGGATTGACTGGCGCTCGATTTTCCACAACCAATCCCTCCAGTCAATCCAACGACAAAGGCCATAAATCAGAAGAAACCATGATAAGCATAATTCAGTTCTTCTCCCCAAAATAGAGCAATAAATGCCCCACCAACCAGATAAGGACCGAATGGAATGGGAGTGCTCTTTTTTAGTCTAGCAGTTAACACTAATCCAATACCAACAGTTGCACCCACCAGCGATGAGGAAAGCATGACCAATGGAAGCATATTCCATCCTAACCACGCGCCAATAGCAGATAACAATTTAAAATCACCATAACCCATACCTTCTTTACCTGTGGAAAGTTTAAAGCACCAGTAAATTGACCACAAAGAAAGATAGCCTGCTACAGCGCCAATAATTGCAGATTGAATATCAGTAAAACCGCTGTTCATATTGATCAGTAAGCCCATCCATAATAATGGCATGGTTATATCATCCGGCAGTAGTTGCGTATTCAAATCAATGACTGCAAGGGCAATGAGCGCCCACACAAAAATCAATACCGCAATAGTTATCAAACCGTAGCCATAATACCAGGCAACAAAACCGCTCATAAGCGCCGTTACTGCTTCTACAATAGGATAACGTAGTGAAATATTTGCATGGCACTGAGAACAACGACCTAGTAAAATAAGATAGCTAACAATCGGAATATTTTCCCATACGGTTATTTTATGTCCGCAATGAGTACATGCTGAACGAGGGGTAATCAGGTTATATGTAGGCAACACTTTGCCCGCTTCACCATGCAGCTCCGCACACTGCTGCAGCCAATTTCTTTTCATCATTTCAGGCAGACGGTATATCACGACGTTCAGAAAGCTGCCGATCATTAACCCGATTATCGCAACAAATGAAATAAAAAAAACTGACGTATCTTGCAGCATGGATAGTAATGGCATGGTTATTATGTAATGAATTGGATTCCGGGAACCGCGTTTAATTAACAACCATACCCATTTTAAAGATAGGCAAATACATCGCAACGACCATACCGCCAATTAGTGTTCCCAATACAACCATGATGATCGGCTCCATCAAACTTGACAGTGCGGCAACCGCATCATCTACTTCTGCTTCGTAGAAGTCAGCAATTTTACTTAACATGGAATCAAGCGAACCAGCCTCTTCACCAATGGCGACCATTTGAATCACCATGTTCGGAAATACATTGGTGCCGGCCATAGAAGAGGTTAAGCTATTGCCTGTACTGACTTCAGTTTGTATGTTCTTGGTGGCTTCGAAATAAATATGATTCCCTGCCGCACCGGCGACCGAATCCAATGATTCTACCAGGGGAACACCTGCGGCAAACATAGTTGAAAGTGTACGTGACCAGCGTGCAATCGTAGCTTTACGGATTACTTCTCCAAAGATAGGTAACTTAAGCGCAAAACGATCCATAACATGTTGCATTGAGACCGAGCGCTTCCAAGTATATAAAAAAGCATAAATTCCACCGCCCAGAATACCTAGAATAGCCCACCAATACGCAACGAAGAAATTTGAAATGGTCATTACAAGAAGCGTTGGAGCAGGCAATTCAGCACCGAATCCTTCAAATAGATCTTTAAAAGCAGGGATTACAAAAATCATAATTACCGCAGTAATGACAAAAGCAACCACAATAATCGAAATAGGGTAAAAAAGTGCAGATTTAATTTTCCCCTTGATGGCTTGAATCTTCTCTTTGTAGGTTGCCAAACGATCCAGAATATGATCTAGAATACCGGCAGCTTCTCCTGCCCCCACAAGATTACAATATAGTTCATCGAAGTAAAGCGGGTATTTGCGAAATGCATCTGTCAAATTACTACCGGTTTCTACGTCGGCTTTAACATCCAAAAGTAATTTACTCAAAGCTCGGTTGCTGTGCCCTCTGCCCACTATATCGAAGGCTTGTAACAGCGGTACACCGGATTTCATCATAGTAGCCAGCTGACGTGTAAATAGTGTGATATCTTTGTCAGTAATTTTTCCACCCGATTGAGTTTTCTTTATTTTTGTGACTTTGATACCCTGGCGACGTAATGTAGAAGTAACAATAACTGTTCCAGCAGCGCGCATTTCGCCCTTTATCTGTTTACCAGCCCTGTCCTTACCTTCCCACGAGTAATTAATTTCTTTTAGTTTATTCTCTGTGTGCGCTGTCACAGTTGCCATAATTAGCTCCTCAAAAACTTAGAGTATCCGTGAAAAAATACTAGAGAACATTGCAAAGACTCAAATTCTGTTACCGTCGTTGACAACAAATCTCAAAAGATTATTTTTATCTTGTGCGGTGCTAACGGCATAGTTTCGTGTATTACTTAGCGCTTATTCGCAGCATTGTGTTCTATCTTAGATTTCATTGGCTCTTTGTATGAACAGCTTTAATCCCATCATAAATTGTTGGGTACAACAAGTTGACATGCAATTCTTTTTTCATTCTTAGGTTATTAAGCCGCCTGGATTCTTTCATGAAAGATAGCATTGTGGGTGATATCTGTTCTTCAGCTTGATCGCGGGTAATGCGAGGGGGACGCGGCAATCCAAAATGATCCGCAACCAAATCAAAATATTCTCCCATTTTCAGATGCGAGTCATCGCAGGTATGATAGATTCTATTTGGTTTTGCATGTTGCAAGGCAGCACAAATTATTCGAGCGAGATCATCCGCATGTATATGATTGGTATAACCATCTTCAGTGTCCAACAATGCCGGATTACCTTCTCGCAACCGTTTTAGTGGCAATCTGTTTTCTGCATAAATACCCGGTACCCGCAAAATGGAAACAGGAATATGATTACGCTTTCCCCAATTACGTATTTGTCTCTCAGCATCGATACGTCGTATTGCTCGACCATTTTCCGGATGAGTTGGATGTGTCTCGTCTATTAATGCCCCCTGGCAATCACCATAAACCCCGCTGGTACTGATATAGATGAATCGTTGTGGTAAAATCCCCGCTTGCCGTTCTGTTCGCTTGGTTAATGCGGACAGTAGATGCGCGGTTCTGCGATCGTATAATCCTTGATTGGCTGGGGGAGCCAAGTGTAGAACTAATTGTGCAATCCCAGCGAGTTTCTCGAGACTTCTCGGAAGATCAAGATTTCCGTAAATTGGGATAATGCCATGTAACCGTAAATAGGCAGCGCTATCTAAATTACGATATAAACCGAGCATTCGGTAATTTGTTTGTAAAAGTGGCGCCACCCGTAAGGCAATATCACCACAACCAACAATTAACAGTGTTTTTTTCATATTAGCTATTTGTTCTGATTATTATATTTTTTATTTGTCTGCCACTCAATGTCGTATCAAATCATTATTAAACCTAGCGAGCATGCTCTAAAAGTAGAATCTGGAGAAACTATTCTTGAATCCGCCCTCCGCGAGGGTTTCTCGCTGCCTTATGGCTGCCGCAATGGTTCCTGTGGGATTTGTAAAGGAAAAATCATACAAGGCAAAGTAGATTATGGCCACCATAGTGAAGAAACACTGACTGAAGAAGAAAAACGGGCCGGCAACGCATTGTTTTGTTGCGCTTCTCCACTGACCGATCTGGTTATTGAGTGTCATGAAATCGGCGCCACTAAGAATATTGAAATTAAAACATTACCGTGCCGTGTGCATAATCTTGAGCTTGTCGCTCCTGATGTGATGATTATTTCTCTAAAACTTCCTACTAATCAGCGGCTGCAGTTTTTAGCAGGGCAATATATCGATATTTTGCTCAAAGATGGAAAGCGACGGAGTTTTTCTTTGGCAAATGCGCCGCATGATGATGAATTTTTACAATTACATGCACGTAACTATCCTGGAGGCGCATTTACTGAACATGTTTTTACGCACATGAAAGCCAAAGATATGCTTCGCTTCACAGGGCCTTTAGGATCATTCTTTTTACGCGATATACCCGAGAATACTTCCGTTATCTTTCTGGCGAGCGGTACAGGATTTGCACCAATCAAGAGTATTCTTGAACATATTTTTCATCAAGAGAACGGTCGAAACAATAAAATAAAAATGACACTCTACTGGGGTGCGCGTAAAAAAGCTGATTTGTATTTAGCAGATTTAACAGATAAGTGGCAACAACAGCACAAGAATTTCACTTTTGTTCCTGTGCTGTCTGAACCCTTACCAACCGACAACTGGGAAGGAAGGGTCGGTTTGGTACATGAGGCAGTCATGCATGACTTTCACAGTTTGGAAAAACATCAGGTATATGCCTGTGGCGTTCCGGCTATGGTAAAAGCTTCTTATCAAGACTTTACCAATCTTCGCTATTTACCAAAAGATGCTTTTTTCTCCGATGTATTTACACCTTCAACCAGCAATTCCCAAGTTGTACAAGAATCTTAGTCGTTTTAATTGAGTTGTTTGAGTGTTAATTCAAGCCCTTTATTATAATGATTCATAGCTAATTCATGTTTGCCTAATTTCTCATTCAGTTGCGCTAAAGCAAAATGTGCTTTATGCCCAGGCTCAACAGATAAGCTGGCTTCTAAATAATTTTGCGCTTTACCCCAAAGTTCACAATGCGTACAAAGTTTACCGAGTGTCAATAGCAATTGTGCGTTATTAGGCTGTGACTTCAGCCAAACTTCAGCACACTCAATCTGCCTGTTAACATGATAATCCAGACATTCTCCATAAAGTTCAATTAATTCGTTATCCCATGTAATGGGAACATTCTGTTCGATGATCCGATTTGCAATCGTGCAGCTTCCTTGTGAGATATAGGCGCGTGCGGCAGCAACTGAAAGTTTGCTATCCATTTTTTCCATGGGTGATATGTGCTGCCAGTACTGATTTAGTGACGACAAATCCGAAGCTTTGCTTCTAATATTTTCTATTTGTGCGTCATGCTTTAATTCTTTTACCAGTGCTTTATTGGCTGACTGACGTTTTGCTAGTATTTCAGTTAACTCAATGACCGCATCCCAATTTCCAGCTTGTTTTTGCGCTTCCAGCTCCAGTTGCAAAACGATAGTCGATTGTAAGCCTCCATCCGAATACAGTGACCGCAATGTTTTGAGCGCCTCTTCGTAATGCCCATCATTGAGTAGAAATTCAGTTTTAGTGGCAAGGCATAAAGATTTCTCATCAGGTGCTTTATGGAGTGCCGTGTTCAGATACTGATCTCGCGCTGTAATTTCATTAAGCTTATCTGCTGAGCGAGCTGCAATGACAGCGCAAATTGCTTGAGCCGTCGATGAGTCAGCTAACTTTAATGCAATGGCTGTATTCCTTTGTGCTTTGACAAAATCGCCTTCAAGGTAGGCTTTTAGCCCAGAAAGTAACATCTCGTCTGTTTTTTTATGGCGATGCCGACGACTAAACCCTAATATTCCCAGAATAATCCGGACTAGAATGTAAAAAACAAAAAATGCTGCGATTACTCCAATTATGAAGTGATCAATTGATAGCTCTATTTGATAGGGTGGCATCTCCAACAGAGCACGCCCCGTCATATCTTTTGCGGCAAGTGTAACAGCTACAGCAGCAGCAAATAGTGCCAATAGCCAGAGTATCAGTTTCATATTTTCTCCTCATTGCAGTAGAGCGATCATTGTTAATGTGAACCACAAATTATATAAACACCCGCCATGATAAGCACAAGTGATGTTATAAACGCTTTAGCCTTACCGAGTGTTTTCTCTTATAAATTGTACTGTTTCCCGGTTACCTGAAAGTACGCTCGCAGACTTTCCAGCAAACCCTCATCTCCAGCAGATGTCGCTTTTACGATTTTCCCCAGCCCCAATTCTTTCGCTGTCCGGGCAATACGTTCATGAACTGTAAAAACGGGGGTCGATTTCAGTAATTGTTGGCCAAGCTTGCCTATTATGTCAAATAAATTATGCAATCCTTCGCTGCTCGTGATAATCACGGCGTGTATCTCGCCTTGCGACCAAGCAGTTATTAATGATGTCGTATCAACATCTGGTCTCCTGCGTTGATAGCATTCTGCGTATTCGAGGAATGCGCCACGCTGCATGAGCGTGTCTCCCAGCAATTCCCTACCGCCGTTACCACGAAAAATAACAACTCGTTTGCCAGCCATGTTTTGCAATTGCTCCTGTTGCAGTAATGCTTCGCTATCAAAATGCTCAACTGGAACGAGTACTTTGTTGATGCCATAATGCTTTAAAGCATCTGCACTGCCTTTCCCGACGGCGGCAAATCTTAATTGGAAAGGCAATATACGTTGCTTGCTGATTAATTGCATGGCTTTGTTGACAGCATTGGGACTGACGAATATTGCCCAATCGAATTCATCTAAGCGGTCAATCAAATTTTTCAAAGGATTTAAATCTTTTACATCAATTATTTCCAGCACCGGAAGTAGAATTGGATTCCCGCCAATAGCGCGAATACCTTCTGCAAGCAAAACAGATTGCTGTATTGGGCGAGTAACCAGAATATTTATGCCGTCTAATTGTTTGTTTTTAGGCAACACTATTTCCAACCATCTGCTGGGACCAAGGCTGCTAATATTTCATCAGCACCTTCATTGACTAGTTTTTTTGCCAGCTGCTGTCCCATAGTGATGCCAGTTTCTGGCTTGCCATTTAATGCGCCACTGATGATGCGTTTACCATCAGGTTGTGCAACGAAGCCACGTAACTCGAGTGTGCCATTAATAATTTCTGCAAACGCCCCCAATGGTACCTGACAACTACCTCCCAGCACGCGACTTAATGCCCGTTCTGCTTCCACACAAAAAGCTGTTGCTTGATGATGCAAAGGTTGCATCATCTCAACCAAATCTGTGCGGTCAGCCCGGCATTCGATACCCAAAGCACCTTGTCCTACCGCAGGTAAGCTTTGTTCAGGATTCAGCAGTGCTGTGATGCGAGCGGATAATCCAAGCCGTTTTAAGCCAGCTGCAGCGAGGATGATTGCAGCATACTGCCCTTCATCGAGTTTACGTAACCGGGTTTGCACATTACCACGCAACGGTAGTACTTGAAGATGAGGAAATTGTGCGCGCAGTTGACTTTCTCGCCGCAGGCTTGATGTGCCAACAATACTGCCTTCTGGCAACGCATCCAGATTAGCATATTGATTGGAAACAAAGGCATCGCGAGGATCTTCCCGTTCAGTGATGGCAGCAAGCTTGAATCCCTCGGGCACGTTCATGGGCATATCTTTCATCGAATGCACCGCGATATCAGCGCGCCCATCTTCCAAAGCCTGCTCCAGCTCCTTGATGAACAGACCTTTCCCGCCTATTTTTGATAATGACTGGTCCAATATCTGATCGCCAAGCGTTGTCATGCCGAGTATGCTGATTTCAGTTTGCGGGTATAATTCGCCTAAACATTTTTGAATAAACTTCGCTTGCCACATTGCAAGTAGGCTTTCTCGTGATGCAATGACGATTTTCTGGGGGGATAAAAGTGAATTGGGCATTAATAGTATAAAATGAAAAAATTACAAAAAATTCTTAATAATAGTCATTTTAGCATGGCTGACACTGACTTGGCTTGTTGCAAGTGCATGTCAAATCCATTTTTAAGTGTGTGTGTGATGCGATGAGCGCAACTGATTCAGAGAATAGTGTTACCAACAATAAATTGGTGAATGATAAAGATTTACCATTGCGCGAAGACATTCGTTTCCTAGGACGTATGCTGGGTGATACGTTACGTGAGCAGGATGGAGATAGTGCTTTTGAGCTGGTCGAGAATATACGCCAGACTGCGATTCGTTTTCATCGCGACCAAGATCTAAAGGCGAGAGATGAGCTCGATGAGATACTCAATCAGTTGAGTGACAAAGACTCATTGCCCGTCGTTCGTGCATTCAGTTATTTCTCATTACTTTCCAATATTGCTGAAGATGTTCATCACAACCGGCGCCGGCGCGCACATCTTCGAGCGGGATCCCCACCGCAGGCTGGAAGTGTGACATTAGCACTGGAACGTATATTGGAAAGCAGAAAAGATATTTCAATCTTAGTAGACTTTTTTAGCAAAGCGATGATATCGCCGGTTTTGACAGCGCATCCAACAGAAGTCCAACGAAGAAGTATCCTGGATTGCCAATTAACTATTGAGCGTTTGCTGAAAGAACGTGCGCGGACTGAACTCACGCCAAATGAATTGCGCCACAATGAGGAAGGCTTGCGCGCTACCATTCAGATATTGTGGCAGACTCGTATGTTACGTCCCACCCGCTTGTCTGTGTATGATGAAATTGAGAATGGTTTGGCATATTACAGCTACACCTTTTTGACAGAGATCCCATACATCTATGCCAAAATAGAAGACCTGCTCGAACGCCGTTTGGGTAAAGATGCTCCGTATGTCACATCGTTCTTGCGCATCGGTAGCTGGATTGGTGGTGATCGTGATGGAAATCCTTTTGTCACGCATGATGTCATGTTACGGGCGGTGGAACGTCAATCGTCGGTAGCATTGGATTTTTATATCGATGCTGTGCAGAAAATCGGCCGCTCTATGAGCCTGACCGAGCAATTGGTGCAAGTCAGCGATGAAGTTCAACAACTGGCCGCTACCGCGCCGGATATTCCTAACCGGTCTGACGAACCATACCGGCGGATTTTCCTCAGTATCGCTGCGCGATTGGTTGCGACCGCGCATCAATTAGGCCATCAGGTCACGCAATACACCCCGGCCGAAACCAGAGCACCCTATACAAGTAGTACTGAATTTTTGCACGACCTCAATGTCATCATCCATTCGCTCAAACAGCATAAATCATCATGGATAGCACGCGGCGCATTACGCAATCTCAGCCGCGCCGTGGATGTATTTGGATTCCATTTAGCACCGCTGGATATGCGCCAGCATAGCAAGATCCATGAGCAGGTCGTCAGCGAATTATTCGAATGCAGCACAGGGCGGAAAGGATATGCGCAGCTAAGTGAAAAAGATCGCACGGAGTGGCTGCTTAAAGAAATTAGTCAACCGCGTTCGATACTGGTCTCGTACGCTGATTTTTCCGATCTGGCACAATCCGAACTGCGAATTTTGCAATGCGCCGCCGAAATTCATCGCCGTTTTGGACGTGTAGCGATGTCGAATTACATCATTTCGATGACCACCGATATCATTAATGTGCTGGAAGTGGCATTTTTGTTACAGCAAGTCGGCCTATTGCAAGCCGGCGAAAACCCGCAACTTCATCTCAATATTATCCCGCTATTTGAAACAATCTCGGATTTACGTAGCTGTAGCGTGATTATGGATCAGTTATTTTCACTGCCCTATTATCGCAAGTTACTGAGTTCGCGCGCCAACGTGCAAGAAGTCATGCTGGGTTACTCTGATAGCAACAAGGACGGGGGTTTTATCACGTCGAATTGGGAGATTTATAAAGCCGAAATTGAACTCACTAAAGTTTTCGCCAAACACAAAGTTGAGTTACGCTTGTTTCACGGTCGCGGCGGTACGGTCGGCAGGGGGGGCGGACCGAGTTATCAAAGTATCCTGGCTCAGCCACCAGGAAGTGTTAATGGTCAAATCCGCGTAACCGAGCAAGGCGAGGTAATCAGCAGTAAATATGCTGAACCTGAAATTGGGCGACGGAACCTTGAAACATTGGCGGCTGCGACGATGGAAGCAACGCTGCTGAGTCGAGATTCAATCGGTACAAATTCGGATCGTTATTATTCGGCTATGGAGAAATTGGCATCCGTGTCTTTTGCAACTTACCGCGACTTGGTGTACGAAACACCCGGATTTAAGCAATTCTTCCTGGAATCCACGCCGATTCGAGAAATGGCGGGGCTACACATTGGCAGCAGGCCGCCATCACGTAAGAATTCCGATGCGATTGAAGATTTGCGTGCAATTCCTTGGGTATTTAGCTGGAGTTTGAGTCGAATGATGTTGCCGGGCTGGTACGGATTCGGTCATGCAATAGAAGCTTTTGTCAATCATGCCGATCAGGATGGACAGGGATTGGCATTATTACAGGAGATGTATCGGGAATGGCCCTTTATGCAAACATTATTGTCGAACATGGACATGGTGTTAGCTAAGACAGATATGGGTATTGCATCCCGCTATGCAGAATTAGTCGAAGATGTGGTATTGCGTGAGCAGATTTTCGGGCGTATCAAAGAAGAATGGTCAAGAAGCCAGAAATGGTTGTTTGCCGTGACCGGCCATACTGAGTTGCTGCAAGATAATCCAACGCTAGCACGGAGTATTCGCAACAGAACCCCTTATATTGATCCGCTTAACCATTTGCAGGTTGAATTGTTGCGCCGTTACCGGTCCGGTGAAGATAGTGAAGAAGTTAAACGTTCCATCCACCTTACGATTAATGGTGTAACCGCTGGGTTGCGCAATAGTGGCTAATAGGCCTTTATTACTGAAATACTTGAGCTGTAGGAGGCTTGCGTGCAAATAAAGCGATTCATAGGTATTGTACTGTTTAGTTTTTATTCTCAATGGGTATTGGCTTCTCTGCCGATCCAGTACTGGCAAACATCCTCCGGGGCACGAGTTTATTTTGTTGAAAATCACGATTTGCCCATGCTGGATATCAATGTGGAGTTTGCTGCGGGTAGTGCCATGGATACAGCCAGCAAATCAGGCTGCGCCAATCTGGTACGGCATTTGCTTAGTCTTGGCGCTGGCGGCCTATCTGAAGACCAAATTGCCACAGGGTTAGCCGATGTCGGCGCACAATTAAAAAATAATTTTGACCGCGATCGTGCCGGATTAGCTCTGCGTACTCTGAGCAGTGAGCGGGAGCGCAAACAAGCACTTGATATATTTGCACGCATTATTCAGTCCCCGGAATTCTCGCAAGAAATATTGCTACGTGAAAAAGCAAGAATAGTTTCGACCATTAAAGAATCGAGCACCAAGCCAGATTACATTGGCGAGCGTGAATTAATGAAAATGCTCTATAGCAGCCACCCTTACGGATTCAATGAGCTGGGAGAGATTGATGCGCTGAATAGGCTGCAGCGGGAAGATTTGCTTGCTTTCTATCGTTCCTATTATGTTGCCGGGAACGCAGTGATAGCAATCATTGGCGACGTGACTCGGCTTGAAGCTGCGGCAATTGCGGAACAATTAACTGACAATCTTTCTTCCAGTGGACAGAAAACTGAAATTCCTGCAGTATCAATACCCGTAGCAGGAATAAAAAGAATTCCTCACCCGGCAACACAAAGCCACATCCAATTGGCCTATCCGGGCCTGCGTCGAAGTGATCCGGATTATTTTCCGCTATTAGTCGGAAATCATATCCTGGGCGGCGGAGGGTTCATTTCACGTCTGATGGAAGAAGTTCGCCAGCAACGCGGTTTGGCTTATAGCGTTTACAGCTTCTTTGCTCCCTATAAAGAACAAGGGCCTTTTCAAATAGGTTTGCAGACAAAAAAGGAGCAGTCAGAAGAAGCGCTGGCATTAACCCAGAAAGTGCTTAAAGATTTTGTTGCAAGTGGTGTAACAGAGGAAGAATTGCTGGCTGCCAAGCAAAATATCATTGGCGGTTTCCCGCTTCGAATAGAAAGTAATAGCAAAATATTGAGCTATCTTTCCATGATCGGCTTTTATAATTTACCACTGACTTATTTAACGGATTATTTGGTAGCGGTTGAAGCAGTAACAACCGAGCAAATCCGGCAAGCATTCCAGCGACGGATTCAACCAGACGGTATGGTCACTGTTATCGTAGGGGCAATTAAGTAACGGCTTGATCCATGACTTTAGTTAGAGGAAAAGTCCGTATCATTGGTGGTCAGTGGCGCAGCCGTTTGCTGACTTTTCCAGCAAATCCTGATTTAAGACCCACTTCCGATAGAATACGTGAAACCGTATTTAATTGGCTGGGACAGGATTTAACCGGCCTGAATTGTCTTGATTTGTTTGCTGGCAGTGGCGCATTGGGTTTTGAAGCGGCATCTCGCGGCGCATCACAAGTGGTGATGGTCGATGCAGACACTAAAATTTATAAAGCACTGCATGAAAATAAGGAAAAGTTGCAAGCTACGCAAGTTGAGCTGAAAATGATAAACGCGTTAAATTTTTTGAATTCTGATGTGCGGAAATTTGATGTTATTTTTCTTGATCCGCCTTATCGTCTTGAGCTGTTACCCAAATTGTTGCCGTTACTGCCATCACATCTGGAAAAAGGCGGGTTGGTTTATACTGAGACTAAAGGTACTTGGATCGCGGATAAACCGTGGCGTGTAAAACGTAGCGCAAAAGCTGGTGCCGTATCCTATCAGCTTCTGGAGTTAGAATTGAATGGATAAAGTGATCTATCCTGGTACGTTTGACCCAATAACGCGTGGGCACGAAGATCTCGTCCGGCGTGCCTCGCGTTTGTTTGATCAAGTCATCGTAGCGATAGCCGTAAGCAGCAGTAAAAAACCATTCTTTACTTTGGAAGAAAGAGTGGCAATGGCACACGAAGTATTATCAGACTGTCCGAATGTAAAAATTATGGCATTTTCTGGTTTATTGATGAATTTCTTGCAGCAACAAAACGCGCGAATAATTTTGCGCGGTTTGCGTGCCGCTTCAGATTTTGAATATGAGTTTCAGATGGCGGGGATGAATCGAAGTATGTATCCCGATGTAGAAACTTTATTCATGACACCATCAGAACAATATATGTTTATTTCAGCAACCATTGTGCGTGAAATTGCTTCATTGGGTGGTAGTGCGGATGCATTTTTACACCCGCTGGTAGCAAAAAAACTACACGAAAAAATAACAAAATAGTATCGAGAGAATTCAATGGCATTAATTATTACTGACGAATGCATTAACTGTGATGTTTGCGAACCCGAATGCCCAAATGGTGCCATTTCTCAGGGTGAAGAAATTTACATGATAGCTGCAAGCTTATGCACAGAATGTGTTGGGCACTACAATGAGCCGCAATGTATCGAAGTATGTCCCGTAGATTGTATTATTACCAATCCAGATAGGATTGAAAGCAAAGAACAACTACAAGCTAAATATCAGTCGCTTATCTCAGTAAAATAGCCTACATCTGGCGGAATCAGCCGGAACCGTGCCACGCTTCTACTCGAAATCAGACCGTTTTCTCCGCTTAATCGTCAACGCATTACTGCCCATATTGGTTTAATCTTCGCATGAGCATTTTGGTTTTGCTTGCGAAGCATTCCAATGGGATCCGAGTACAGACTAGAAAACAGTTATTCCATCGCCAAAATCTGATGTTACCACCGACTATCCAATTAAATTAAGACCAGCGCTAATTGATATTTTCTTGACTGAGACTCAAATGGATCCTCACACGATAGCCACGAATGTTCGCTCAATTTTTTCCTTACCGGATGTTGTAATTCGTATAAACGATATGATTGATTCAGGGGACGCATCCAATTATGAATTGGAGCAGGTGATTTCAAGTGATCCAGCATTAACCGCGAAATTATTAAAGTTCGCGAATAGCACTTACTTTGGTTTTTCTGGCAAAGTAGAAACTGTTTTAAAAGCAATCTCCATAATTGGGCATAAAGAACTGCGGAATCTAGTTTTGGCATCATCAGTGACTTCTACATTTAAAGGCATCTCATCCGATCTGGTCGACATGGATACATTTTGGAATCACAGTATCCCTTGTGGTGTAACTGCGCGACTACTCTCCTCGAGTGTTGGCAGTAGAGAACGTTTCTTTATTGCTGGATTGTTGCATGGTGTTGGGAGATTAATCCTCTTCAGCCAGTACCCGGAAGAATCTGCAAAAGTATTGAGTTGTACAACCCAAGGTGAAGATGTTGTAGTCCAGGCAGAACGTAAGATTTTTGGTTTTACTCACGCGCAATTAGGTGCTGAGCTTCTGAAGCAATGGAAATTACCCCCTAATATCTGGAAAATGGTTGAACACCAACTCGATCCCATGGAGGATGCGGAATATGAGTATGACGCCAGCACGCTTTGTGCAGCTATCAATATTGCTAACTATATTCAGCCCTGTACAAATCAGAAAATAAATCACGAAGAAACAATACCTGACCGTGCGTTCAAGTCATGGAGCTACCTTGGCTTGTCAGTTGAAATTATTGAATCAGTGATGACAGTGGCAAAATTACAAGTCACAGAAGTATTCAATGCCATACGGTAGGCACCAGAAATCACAAAAGCCTAATATCGATAAGTGGCATTATCTTTACACACAGCCTGGTAAATACCGTGCCCGGCTATGTTGGAAAACACCAAGCCGCACCGGGCAAATTAGCCGGTTATCCCAGTAATAGCATACTCCCAGAGAAATTTTCTCTTTGAAATAACCAGAGGGTATTTCAATTATTACAATATCTTACGATGCGCACGCTAACACTCAAGTTGGCTTAATTCAAGACGATAAACAAAAGCGTGCTAGATGGAAGATACAGGAGAATATATGAAGGAGGTTTATCTTGGCAGGTTACCGATTCTTGACAGCAAACATAATTTAGTTGCCTATGAATTATTATTCCGTTCCGACCAAAATAACACAGTTACTGTCACAGATAATTCTGCCGCTTCGGCAAATGTCATCATTGATACCTACGGACAATTAGGCATTGAAAATGTAATAGGAAAACGGCGCGGTTTTATTAAAGTCGACACTGAGTTATTACTGCATGACGCCATTTGTATGCTTCCAAAAAAGCATGTGGTTCTCGAAATTTTAAAAAGCGTTGAAATTAATGATGAAATCATTCAGCGCTGTACTTTCCTGAAACAGAAAGGTTATCAGCTAGCGCTTTCCAATGTTGTTCAGCTGGATAATCGATATGACCGCATCATGCCATTAATTAATGTAGTCAAAATCAATATCACTGCATTGAATCAAAACAACCTGATTAATCTTATAAATAAACTAAAGCGCTGGCCGGTATTGTTTCTAGCAGAAAAAGTTGAAAGCCAGGAAATGGCCAGGAGCTGTATCGCTTTGAATTTTCAAATGTTGCAAGGCTTTTATTTCGCGAAGCCGGAAATTATTTCGGGCAAACGGATTGATCCATCCAAGCTAGCCTTACTAAAGCTTTTATTGCTTGTTGTTAAAGACAGTGATGTGAGTGAAATTGAGAATGAACTCAAGTATCAACCCGGTTTAAGCTATAACCTGCTGCGCATGGTCAACTCTGCCGCAGGTGGCTTGCCAAGAACAATTAACTCGATAAAACGAGCCATTATGATACTCGGCCGGAAACAGCTGCAACGCTGGGTGCAGATATTACTCTATGCCGCCAAACAAAAGGGCGGTAACGCCTCAGATGCATTAATGCAAACCGCCACGTTACGAGGCAAACTACTTGAGTTCATTGCCATAGCAGATCGCCCGCATGACAAGAATCACCAGGATCGCGCTTTTATGGTGGGTACCTTATCATTGCTGGATACCTTACTTGGGATAGAAATGGCCGAACTGGTGAGTTCGCTCAGCATACAGAAAGATATGAGCGAAGCTTTGCTAAATCGGCGTGGCTATCTGGGTCGTCAACTGGAATTGATAGAAGCCCATGAGAAAGGTGAGTTTGAGACAGTTTCAGCGATGCTGTTAGACTTGGGTTTTCTGAGCATCAGTGAATTCACCAAAATGGAGCTGGAAGCAGCAGCCTGGGCCAACCGAATCAGTGACGCAATCAATCAACCCGCATAAAACCAAGCAATTGATAGGTAATCCTGTCAAGTTGATCGGACTCCGTTTTCTATGCATTCTCTGACCAGAATTACTCAATTTTCATCTTCTCCTTCCGTTGACTAACGAGCTAGCTCAGGTACTGCTTACCTGAGACTCATGAATTCTTATTCGAATATTTCACCTGACGTTACCTATTGTCACAAGAGGACATCGCAATGAATATAGTTGAGCTGCTTACATTCGTGGTTAAGAACAGCGCATCAGATCTGCATTTATCCGCAGGTATGCCACCAATGATCCGGATACATGGCGAGATCCGCCGCGTCAATTTGCCAGAGATGGGCCATAAGGAAGTGCACGCGATGGTGTACGACATTATGAATGATAGTCAGCGCAAATTTTATGAAGAACACCTGGAGTGTGATTTTTCCTTTGCAATTCCCAATCTCGCACGTTTCCGCGTCAATGCATTTAATACGCAACGCGGTTCCGCAGCAGTTATGCGAACGATTCCATCAAGAGTTTTGAGTCTGGAAGATATCAAAGCGCCCAAAATATTTGCTGAAATCGCTAAACAACCGCGTGGTGTCGTTTTAGTAACAGGCCCTACCGGCTCAGGAAAATCCACCACATTAGCGGCAATGATCAATGACATTAACGAAAATGAGTATGGTCACATTCTGACTCTTGAAGATCCCATCGAATTTGTGCACGAGAGTAAGAAGTGCCTGATTAATCAACGCGAGGTAGGGCGGGATACCTTAAGCTTTTCCAATGCATTGCGCTCGGCGTTGCGTGAAGACCCTGACATCATTCTGGTGGGCGAACTGCGTGATCTGGAAACCATACGCTTGGCAATGACGGCGGCTGAAACAGGTCATTTAGTATTTGGCACATTGCACACGAGCTCTGCCGCAAAAACCGTGGATCGTATTATTGACGTTTTTCCCGCGGAAGAAAAAGAAATGATGCGCGCAATGCTATCTGAATCATTACGCGCTGTGATTTCTCAGGCGCTGTTAAGA
The DNA here is from genome assembly GCF_019752415.1 of Nitrosomonas sp. GTDB lineage: Bacteria > Pseudomonadota > Gammaproteobacteria > Burkholderiales > Nitrosomonadaceae > Nitrosomonas. The sequence continues at coordinate 8,174 of NZ_JAIEME010000053.1, read as the reverse complement.
ACCAAGGATGGCAAAGGGCGCGTTGCCGCACATGAAATAATGATCGGCACACCAGCGATACGTAATTTGATCCGCGAAGCCAAAATTGCGCAGATGTATTCGGCAATTCAAACGGGGCAGAACGTTGGCATGCAAACATTGGATCAGAATTTAACTGATCTGGTGAAACGCAATGTCATTTCCGTGGCTGAAGCGCGCGGCAAGGCCATGAATAAGGATAATTTCAGGATTTGATCGATCAGTGGATTGAAAACACCAGGAGTAGCTATGGATAGGGAACAAGCAACAAAATTTATGTCTGATTTACTGCGCTTAATGCTCAGCAAAAAGGCATCAGACTTATTTATTACAGCCGGGTTTCCACCTGCATGCAAAATTGATGGAAAAATGACACCGGTTTCTCAGCAATCATTGTCCGCACAGCATACCGAAGTGTTAGCCCGGGCGATTATGAATGACAAGCAGGTGGCTGAGTTTGAAGCTGCCAAGGAATGTAATTTTGCGATTAGCCCCGCCGGAATCGGGCGTTTCCGGGTTAACACCTTTGTCCAGCAGCAACGGGTCGGCATGGTGTTGCGTACGATTACAACCAAGATTCCTGAATTTGATGATCTGGGTTTACCGCAGATACTCAAGGAAGTTGTGATGAGCAAGCGGGGTCTGGTGATTTTTGTGGGCGGCACCGGTTCGGGAAAATCCACATCGATGGCGGCTTTAATTGGACACCGCAATAAAAATAGCTTCGGCCATATTATTACCATTGAAGATCCAGTGGAATATGTGCATGAACATATCCATTGTGTCATTACGCAACGTGAAGTGGGTGTGGATACTGAATCATGGGAAGCGGCTTTAAAAAATACGCTGCGGCAAGCACCCGATGTCATTTTAATCGGGGAAATACGTGATCGTGAAACCATGGAGCATGCCATCGCATTTGCCGAAACCGGCCATCTTTGTTTGGGCACGTTACACGCAAACAGCGCCAATCAGGCGCTTGATCGCATTATCAATTTTTTTCCAGAGGAGCGAAGGGCTCAGTTACTCATGGATTTGTCGTTGAATATGAAATCACTGATCGCGCAGCGATTGATACCGGCGAAAGATGGGAAAGGGCGTGTAGCGGCCATCGAAGTGCTGCTGAACTCGCCACTTATTGCAGATCTGATTTTTAAGGGACATGTCCACGAAATTAAGGAGATTATGAAGAAATCCAGTGAAATGGGCATGCAGACCTTTGATGCTGCATTATTTGAGCTTTATGAGGCAGGAAAAATAAGCTATGAAGACGCGCTGCGAAACGCTGATTCCGTGAATGAGCTACGTCTGCAAATTAAACTCGAAGGCGCTGAAGCCAAGACGCGGGATTTAAGTTCTGGCATAGAGCACCTGGCAATAACCTAAGGGCACCACAATAAACTTCAAGCTGCCCACTTCCTACCATGGCTGGCATATTCCAGTACCAGATAAAACACATTGTCGCATTTCTCGCGAAACAGCACGCGATCATAGCTTTCCGGTAAATTGTTATCCAATACTTGCTCGACCGCAGACCGCACCAATTTCTGGGTCTGCGTATCCTTATACCAGTCCTGCACCAGTACTTTGGGGTGTTCTTGCAGAAGGCGATGCAGCAGTGACTTTGCAGCAAGCCGGACTTTCTGTGTTTCCTCTTGCGTCATCTTGTCTTTTTTCAGCAAATCGAATAGTTCCAGTTCATCCTCGTTCAAGCCTTCGCGAATGTGGCGCTCATCCTCCGCGCGCAAATCCCCGGTGAATTGCATCAGATCTTCATAGTAGTTTTCGGTCGAAGAACCGCCAGCATTATAGGTGTCAATGATCTGCTGCAAGCGTTGGGCAAAATCAGTACGGGTTGCATTTTGTTGCAGCATCAACTCCAATTTATGTTGCAAAAAAGCACGCAAATCGGCGATCTCGATATGCTTGTAAGTTGCTTGTTTAAATTCCTCGCGCAATTTGTCGAAATTGATTTTGCTCAAATCCCAGGTCTTGCCCTTCTGAATAATCTGATATTCCGCATCGTTTTGTTGTGCTTTAAGCACTTCCGCGCCATCCACCACCACACTCTCATCCAGCAGCTCGGCAATCTTCAAGCTGATCGCGTCGATGTCCTTCTGTTCGATATGCGCTTCGATCACGCCGCGCAAATACTGGAACACCGCCACCTCGCGCCCCATGCCGCGCCCCAAAACCTCCGGCTTGCACGCCTCATACAGCGATGTGATGGTGTTTTCATACACGTTGAAACTCCTGCGCCATTCGTCGTTGGCCAGCAAGGTTGGCAAACGACTCAAATCGCCCGACCTGCTTGAATACATCATCGCTTCCCAGCACCTCGCGCAACGCAACCGCCTTTCCGTGGCAAAACGCAAAGCCTTGCTCAATCGCATCGTCCAGCAAACGAAACAGCTCCGCTTTTTCCTTGACCGGCGATTCGGTCTCGTCGCCGCCTTGCGCGTAGTCTCTCAGCGCCAGTTTCATGTTGCGGAACACATTGTAGTAATCCACGATTTCGCCGTTACGCTTCTCGACCTCGTTGATCTTCCACGAGGTCACGCGATTGGCGCGGGCGATAGTTTGCATCAGCGTATGGCCTTGCATCGGTTTGTCGAGATACAAAGTGGAAAGCGTCGGTGCATCAAAGCCGGTCAGCCACATCGCGCAGACAAACACCAGTTGCAGCGGATGCTCCGGAGCCTTGAAGTCATATTCAATATCGTGCCCATTTTCAAGCCTATCCATGCGTTCCCGATGCGGTTTGATGGTCAAACCCTGCGCGGCGAATTTTTCTTCCTCACCCGCGTCTGCGCTAATCACCACCGCCATTTCAACAGCGCGCATGAATTCAACGCGCTGCTCCAGACGCCGCTTCTCAATTTCGCTGGTGGTTTTGCTGATAATTCCTTTCAGGCTTCTTATCTCTTCCTTCCACAGCCGCTGCACCTTGTCATGCATCTTCACGGCGGTGAATTTATCCACCGACACCACCAATCCTTTGCCGAGGTAACCGCGCCGGGGGAAGTGATAAACGATATCCCGCGCGATTTTCTCCAGCCGGTCGTCGCGTTTGATGACTTCCACCTCTTTGGCAAAGCGCTGCTCCAGCTTGGCCTGTTGCGCTTCATCCAGGTTCTCATCTTCCAGAATCTGGTAAAACTCCTCACTCAAACCTTCGTTCTGGATCAACACCTCCGGCACGCGCTTCTGGTAAAACAGCGGCACTGTTGCACCATCATCCATCGACTGCTGAAAGTTGTATTCCGACACATAACCGCCGAACCACGCATTGGTCTTGCGTTCGCGCCCGAGCAGCGGTGTTCCGGTAAATGCCAGATAGTTCGCCCTGGGCAACCCCTTACGCATGTTCTCCGCCAGCGACTTGTATTGCGTGCGGTGCGCCTCATCGACAATCACGATGATGTCGCTACGCGCTGTCAGCTCAGGATATTCGCGGCCTTTGTCCCAGCGGAATTTCTGGATCAGCGTAAAAACGATGCGTTTGTTCTGCCCGAGGAATTTGCGCATTTCCTCGCTGTTCTTCGGTTGCGCCGCCTCGGCCTCACTCACCGTGCGGGTGTTGAGGAAATTACGATAAATCTGGCCGTTCAGGTCGTCGCGGTCGGTCACCACCACGAACGTGAAATTGCCGGTCTGTTTGCGGAAAATTTTGCGCGCATAAAAAATCATTGAAAAACTCTTGCCCGATCCCTGCGTATGCCAGAACACGCCGAGCTTGCCTTCCAGTTCGTCACGTTGGAGGAAAACGTCATACGCGCGATTCACGCCGATAAACTGGTGGTTCTGCGCGATGATTTTCTGCGTGTCTTTGTAATAGAGAACGAAATTCTCCACGTAATCCAGCAACTTTTGCTGCGGCAGCAAACCTTCGATGACACCCTCCAGGCTGGTGCCTTGCGCGCGGATTGCCGCACGGTCAATTTTCTGCTTTTCGTCATCGGCGCGCAGCCAGTTGAAATAATGCTCCCACTGCGCCGTGATGCTGCCGACTCTGGTTTCGACGGCGTTCGACAGCACGCAAAACGCATTGGTCAGGAAAAGCTGCGGAATCTCCGCCTTGTAATTCGTCAGATTGTCGTCATAAGCGTTGCGTAGCTTCACATTCGAGTTTTTCAATTCGATGAATACCAGCGGAATACCATTCACATACAACAACACATCCGGGCGGCGAAAACCGCGCTCACCCTTGATCCACAACTGCATCACGGCCAGAAAGTGGTTATTGCCCGACACATTAAAATCCAGCAACCGCACACGCTCCTGCTGAGACTGTCCCTGCGCATTGTCGAACGTCACCGCAATGCCGTCGCGCAACAGGCCGTAGATTTCCTGGTTTGCCGCAATCAGGGTCATCGCTTGCCGCCGCTCGCACAGTTTTTCCAAGGCGCTTTCGATGGCTGCTCGCGGAATACCCGGATTCAGACGGAACGCGGCTTCGCGCAGCCGGTCCACCAAGATCACATCGCGTTTGCTGGCGCGGTCGGAACCGTCGTTCAGATCCTCTGCATTGTCCGTATGACAATCGAGCACGTCGAAGCCGTGCAGATGCTGGAGCTTCTGCACCAGCGCCTGCTCGATCTGATCTTCGGAAATAAAGTTAGGCATTCAGTTTTCTATCCGGATTTATTTTGCTTTAACTTGCTCGTCGTCTAAGTTAAGGGAAAGCGGTTTCCCTTAACTAGTGAACAAGCTTAAGTAACGATCAAACACGTAAGCGCGCCCACGTTGCTGTCCGGTAATTTCCTGCAACAACCCTAATTGTTCGAAATCCCGGATCAAGGCATTCGCTGTTGGCGAGCTCACGGACAGATTTCGTTCAATGTCAGCCGCTGTCACAATGGGCTTACGATACAATAAATTCAACAACTGCCGCGCATTGGCAGCGCGTTTGCCCAATGTCAGCACAGCGAGTTCCACCTCGGTGCGTAGCGCCAATACCTGCCGGAATACGTCACGTCCTTTGGTGGCGGTTTCCGCTATGCCTTGTAGGAAGAAACGCACCCAGTGAATCAGGTCGTTCGATACCCGCACACCCATCAGCGCATCATAATAACTCGCCCGGTTGCGCTCGAAAAAATCCGATAGATACAACGAAGGTTTCTCCAGCAAGCCATGGCTAACCAGATACAAAGGGATCAGCAAACGGCCAATACGGCCATTGCCGTCCAGAAACGGATGGATGGTTTCGAACTGATAATGACTGATCGCCACGCGGATCAAGTGCGGTACCACAATTTCCTCATTGTGCCAGAAGGCTTCCAGATCGCTCATCAAATCCGGCACGCTATCCGGATGGGAAGGAATAAACGCGGCATCCGCCAGACTGGAGCCGCCGATCCAGTTCTGGCTGGTGCGAAACTCGCCCGGCAGCTTATGCTCGCCACGCACCCCGCGCATCAGGATTTCATGCGTTTGTTTCAGCAGCCGGTTCGACAGCGGCAGACGTTTTAATTCAGCAACAGCACTATTCACCGCGTCGATGTAATTACGCACCTCGCGCCAGTCATTGCGCTTTTCCGGTTGAATCTGATCTTCAGACATCAGCGCCTCGTCGATACCGGTCTGCGTGCCCTCAATCCGGCTGGAAGTCTGCGCCTCCTTCACCACGTGCATTTCAATGAACAAGTCGATATCCGGTACGATCAAAGAAAAAGCGTTCAATTCCCCGAGCGCCCGATTGGCTGCTTCCAGCAAGGTATTGATGGTCGCATCTTCCCATACCCACTCATGATTCACCGGTACCGGTTCAAATCTCTTGTACTGATAGCGTTGCTGCCAAGTACCGGCTTTAAATGTTTCAAATTTCATGGGCGAACCTCCATGCCTGGCGGGAATTGGATGTCGAGATGCTCGACGGAAAGTTTGCCGGAGATGAGGCGGGGAAGAAGCAAGTCGCGCGTTCGGGTAAGATGCTCATTTTGTGCTGTCAGATATGTAATTTGTGCAAACAATGGCTCGGCGTGTGACTCGAACACATCCTGTAACGGCTTTGATGGCATTGTAACTTCAATATTACCTATCACAGTAGGCGAGAGCTCGGTTTGGTTGGTAGCGCCTCGCCCCATAGTGGAAAAATGTACTTCCCATGCTTTTAGTGTCATCCCGAAATAGTGAATTGGAACATTATGTTTTGGGCGAACTATCGTAACGTGCGAATCAACGATGCAGTTTGATAATTGAGTTAGCACTTGAGCGACACGACCTAGTGTACCCTCCCCAGTTGAATTGACGAGCACATCACCAAATCTGATTTGTCTATCAGCAGACACGTCTCTCGATTGGTGACGAGCAAAGCTCAGATCTAGCTTGCCATCTCGAATGCACTTTTGATTGATTGCGAAGCCTTCAGCAAAATCATCGTATTGCGGCGCAACGCCTCGCTTTAAATAGCTTGTCAGGGTTACCACTTTTGTTCGTTGCCAGCCTTCCGGCAAGCCTTTGACCTTCTTCACCTTCTCATGGCCGGGAAAGCGCATGCGCACGAACCATTCGCGGTAGATTTCCTCGGCCATCTTTTCCAGCAGTGCGATGCGCCGCTGGTTATTTTCGATCAGTTCGTCATACGTCGAGAGTATTACCGCGATTTTGTCTTGAACTGCGCGAGAGGGCAGCAGAAATTTGAGTTCTTTTGCTACGGTGATGTTGAAATGCTGCTGGGCGGCGCCAACAAGATTTCCCCCCACCAGATCACGGCCAAAAGTGGAGTTAAAGATCGCACAAAGGAAGTAAGGGTTAAGTTGCTTACCCGGTCGGATGATCACCAAATCGCTACAATTTGAGACTTCTAATCCTTTGGGGATTACACAGGCGGTGCCAGGATACCCTGTGCGAACGACTGCCACATCGCCAGGATGTAGTGCCGATTTGCGTATCTTTTCGTGAAATTGTTCGCTGACGTATTTCAAGCCGTCCAAGTTGAGACGAAACGGAGTGATATTCTGCGAGCGGAAAAATGGAACACCCGTTTCCTGATACTCATGAGCCATGGAGCCGACAAATCCCACGGTCACACGATCACATACATCTTTCAACTTGGAGGTTTTCCAGTTATTCACTAGTTCTCCGTAATTTGCGCTAGGTTGTGAGCGATCACCGATTCCAACGCTCGTGAGTCCTTGTTCAAAGATATGAGTTCGTCGTTCATTATCAGCAACTCATCTATAAATTCCTCCTCGCTCTTGCCATCCTCCTCAATCACTACGCCGACATAACGCCCCGGGTTCAGCGAATAATCCTGCTCCTTCACTTCTTCAGGCGTGGCGAGTTTGCACAGGCCGGTGACGTCTTCGTATTGCGCGTTGGGAAAACGCTCTTGCAGCCAGTGGATATGCTGAAAGTAAATTTCCGCGTTTTTCACATCCTGATGCAGTTCTTCCAGTGCGGATTTGAGCGCTTTCGTTCTGCGGTCAGTTGAGGTGCGTTTGCCTTCCTGCTGCGCCTGCTCGGTTTGCTGCTTTTCGTGCTGGCGCACGGTCTTGTCCAAGCGTTTCAAACCCTCGTGCAATGCGGAGAAGAACGGATCGAATGCTTCGCGCAGTTGTTGCTGAGCCTTGTTTTTCCTATCGATCGCTACCGCAAACGCATGTCCTTCTTGGTATTGCACGTAGCGGAACACAAGCTTATCCAGCTCCCTCCAGTGCCGCAGCAATTCTTCCACTGCTTGCTTGCCGCCTGCATCGTCCAGCACATCGAGCAGTTGCGCGCACACGGGTTCTATCTTTTCGTTGTTTTCGATCAGCCGCTCCATACCGGCAGTAAAATAGCGTTCGATAAGCTGGATGAATTTTTCGCGCTGGCCTTTGTGCAGGTGGCTGATGACGGCGATGTTCTGGATGTGTTCTTCGCTGAATTCGCGGTGGGCGCGGTCGATCTGGGTGAAAATGTTGCGCGCGTCGATGAACAAAATTCTGTCGCCGCGCTTGGCCTTGTCGAAAAACCACAGCGTGGCTGGGAGCGTGACGGTGTAGAACATGTTCGACGGCAGCGTCAGCATGGCGTAGATCAGATTCTGTTCGATCAGCGTTTTGCGGATATCGGCTTCGGAGTGGCGCGCATCCGAGGCGGAATTCGCCATGACCAATGCGGCGCGGCCTTGCGGTTTGAGCGAGGTGGCGAACAGGCTGATCCACAGGTAG